>NZ_DAIOFX010000054.1:3816-5605 GCF_036745535.1 Dissulfurispira sp. | reverse complement strand
CGCTGTGCTTAAAGGAGGTCTGCCGTAAAGTCTGAGGATTGTAATTATGAGGCCAAGAACAATGGCAAGTGCCATGGATGAAAAAGAAATAAGGATTGTTATGCCTGCACCCCTTAAGAGATTGGGAAAGAATGTATATATGGGGGCTTTTCTTGTTTCCTCGAGGGTCACATAATCTTTTGATTCCTTTGCTACCTTAAAGAGTTTTTCCTGCGTGTCGTTCCACAAATCCCATTTCTCATATATTTTTTTAAGCTCGCCGCTTTTCAGGAGTTTTATAAGGATTTCATCTATCTTCTTTTTTAATTCATCATCGTCTTTTCTTATGGCTATTCCATAAAATCCCTCTCCAACAGGATTGCCTGTATATTTCAGCTTAGGGTTTGGCTTAGCATAATAGGCTGCAATTGGAAGGTCTAAGAGCACTGCATCGAGACGGCCAAGTGCAAGGTCTTCGTAAGGCTCCACCTGCCCTGAATAAACTCTTACATCCACACCGCCTAAATTTGTGAGAATATCCTGTGCAACTGCACCTGAAAGGGTTCCGACTTTTTTGCCTTTGAGGTCATTGATGTCTTTTGTCTTTGTCTCTTCTTTCCTGACAACAAGCTGTTCGGTATAGATGTAATAGGGTAGAGAAAAAAGGACTTCTGCCTGTCTCTGGGGAGTTATCTCTATGCCGTTCATGACCATATCGAAATCTCCTCTTTTAAGTGCAGGGATAAGGCTGTCCCATGCATTCTGTGACTGTCTTGCCTTGACGCCGAGTTCCCTTGCGATGGCCTCTGCCAGGTCAACTTCAAATCCTATAAGCCTTGAAGGGTCTTTTGGGTCAGGGAATGCATAAGGTGCGCCGCCCTCTGCATCAGAGCCCCACAGAAGAAAACCGCGCTTTTTGATCTTTTCGAGGGTATTGCCGGTATCGGATTGCGTGGGGATTGTCCAATAAAATAAAGCTGCCAGACAGATTATGAATGAAAAAATTTTCAGAAATTTTTTCATTTAAAGACCCCGATGGATACGATATATCAAAAGCTTTTCGGGGGTCAACCCCGTTAGAAAGTTTTGTCAAGCCAAAATAGAAATGTCCTACGGGGAGGGAACATTTTTCTGAAAAATAATCTATAATTATGGTAATCCTTATGTGCAACGAGAGAACTAAAAAAATTTTTATAATAACTTGAAACAAATGAAAAAGCAGTTAGAAAATAAAAAGGCAGTGGCGTCGATATACAGCCGTGTCAGGGAAATTCTTGAGACTGCAAGATGCAGCGCCTATCGTGCCGTCAATTTTGCGATGGTTCAGGCATACTGGCATATCGGCAGGGTGATTGTTAAGGTCACGCGCTGCGTGACGAATTGCCGGTAATCCGCCCCGAACTCTCATGGACACACTATCGTTTGCTACTGAAGGTCGAGCGTCCTGAAGTCAGGAAATTTTATCTGGACGAATGCATTGCAGCCAACTGGTCTACCCGCCAGCTTGAGCGCCAGATAAATTCTTTCTATTATGAGCGCCTCCTTGCAAGCCGCAATAAAAACCCCGTCAGGTCAGAGATAAAAAAGCTTGAGCCGGGGCCAACGCCTTATGATATTATCAAAGACCCATACGTCCTTGAGTTCCTCGGTTTAGAGAAGCATGAGAGGCATTTGGAAAAGGATATCGAGCAGGCATTGATAGACAAGCTCCAGCACTTTCTGCTTGAACTCGGCAAAGGCTTCTCATTTGTTGCGCGGCAGCAGCGCATAACTCTTGATGGGGATCATTTCTACCATTGATAAATTGCTG
>NZ_DAIOFX010000054.1:0-3716 GCF_036745535.1 Dissulfurispira sp. | reverse complement strand
GGATCATTTCTACCATTGATAAATTGCTGAACGGATTGTTTTGATAAGTTAGAGATGCTAAAAGAATTTATTGAAAAAAACAGAGGTAGAAAAACCTTTCTTGAACACGAAGTAAAGGGGCTGTTTAAAACCATGGCCTTTTCTATGCCTGATGGAGTATTTATACCTAAAGACACCCATCTTTCAGCCTTCAGCCTTCAGCTTTCAGCCCTCTCTTATCCTCTCGTTGCAAAGGTGTCTTCATCAAAAATAACCTCAAAGAGCGATGTCAAAGGTATAAGGCTCGGCATAAAAAATGAGGATGAATTAAATAATGCGGTTTCAGAACTCGTGCAAATTGAACATGCTGAAGGCGTGCTTGTCGAAGAAATGGCGCCGCAGGGGCTTGAGGTTATTGTGGGTGGTGTAATAGACGGGCAATTCGGCCCTATTGTGATGTTCGGCCTCGGAGGAGTATTTGTTGAATTGTTCAAGGATATTTCATTTGGCCTTGCACCACTTAAAAAAATGATGCCCTCTGGCTTATCAGACAGATTAAGGGTTACAGGCTTTTGGAAGGCTATCGAGGAAATCCGCCTGTGGATTTTGATGCACTGATTAATATAATCGTTTCTGTCTCGGAAATGATGGCGACCAGTTTAATTAAAGAAATAGACCTTAATCCTGTTGCCCTTTATCCGAAAGGGGCAATGATACTTGATGCTAAGATGTCAATTATTTAATCCCATATTTCTTTCTTACTTCTGCAATCTTTCCGCAGGTATATTCACCCTCAGGACATGGTGCGTAGAGGCAGCCGGGGCCTGCTTTTTCAAAGATTACTGGCGATGTCTTTTTGACGAGCTTCAGCATTTCTTCAGCCATCCGTCTTATCTCCCACTGCGCGCGGTTGCAGCAGCGCATCCTGAAGAAATGCAATAATTCCCTTGCATTCATAGTAACTATTATCTTTGTCTCTGCTGCGTTGGGGAGTACAAAGCGCGCATCCTGATTTGCCGACTCGCCTTTTACGCCTTTTTCATTGAGCTTTTTTACAATGTGGTTGTATGTCTTCTGAGCTTCTGACATGAAGCCCTCAAAATATCTCTTAAGCTCTTTGTCTTCCTTTATTATGGGTGGGATTACGTAATCAAAGCCCGTTTCCTCACTAACGTATCTCTGCGATTGCTGGCTGTATGATGCGAGCCTGTGCCTTACGAGCTGATGGCTGCATGCCCTCGATATGCCTTCGATTGCAAAGGTGAATGAAGAATGCTCTATCGGGCTCATGTGTCCCATCTTCACGAGTTTTTCCACAAATGCCTTCTGGTCCTTTGCCTCTATCTTTTCTTTCAATGCCTCTATATCCGAGGGGCTGTAGCAGAGCTTTGCAGCCATTGCCACAATCTCCTCTGGATTTGGCGTGTGCTTAATCAGTATTACCTTTAGCTTTGCCTCTGACATTTTCCTCCTGTTATCTTCCTATTATCTGGCCATAATCTGAACATACCTTGCTATGCCGTTCCTTGTTATAAGCCCGATTACGCTTTCTTTATCTGTTACCACCAGTCTTCCCTTGTCTTCCATTATCATCAATTCAAGCGCCTTCATTATGTCATCCTCCTCGGCAACCTCCCATTTCTTGTCGTGAGGCACGAAGATTTCGGATATTTTAACATCCTTCCACCTTTCCCTCGGCACATCCTTTATCTCTTTTAGAGTAATGAATCCGAGGAATTTTCCGTCATCAACCACCGGGAATCCGCCGTAACCGTATCTCAGGAAGTATTCATTGACTGCTGCGTCCACTGTTAGATTTGACGGCATGGTTACAATATCTCTCACCATTATATTCCTGACTTTAATTCCATTGAGTGTCTGCTGAAGACTCGCCTGCTGATAGCTCGCCTGGGATGCGGAATATAGGAACCAGCCTATGAGCATCAGCCACAATCCACCCGGAAATCCTGCAAATATGGAAAATATGCCGAAAATTATGAAGAACATTGCAATCTTTTGTCCGTAAGTGGATGCCTTCGCGTTGCATAAAAGAAATCGTTTGTTTTTTCCATAGAAAAGCCCTCACAACCCTTCCGCCGTCCATGGGAAATCCGGGTATCAGATTGAATGCGCCAAGTATGAGGTTAAGCTGTGCAAGGTATGAGAAAAGCGCCTTTGTAACCTGCGTTGTTGCCACATTATAGGCAATGCCAAAAATCATTGACAGGAAGAAACTGGACAAAGGCCCTGCAATAGCGATCCTGAATTCAGCCTTTGGACTCGGAGGCTCTCCCTTCATCTGGGCAACCCCGCCGAAAATGAACAGGGTTATGTTGATTATCGACAATTTGTATTTAAGTGCAACGAACGAATGCGACAACTCATGGAATGCAACGGAAACAAAAAGCAGCAAAGCTGCCACTGCCCCGTTAATCCAGTAAGCTGCCGCAGGTAGTTGTGGTGCAGCCTTCGGGAAATAAAATGTTGATAATGACCACGTTATCAGGCCGAAGATGATCAGCCACGAAAAATGAACCCTTATAGGTATTCCCATGATTGTCGCTATTTTTAGGGAGCCTGTTTGCAACGGTGCATTCATAAGATAAATTATACCACTGTTTGGCTTGATAATATCGGAATTTTTTGTTTTTATATAACTATGCTTAAAAAGGTTATTCTTGGCATCACCGTAATCCTCATTCTATCCATAGCAGGGCTTATTCTATTCTTTCCTCTCGACTCCTTTGTGAAAGAAAGGATTGACAAAGCCCTCGGCCCTGGCATCTCAATTAAGAATTTAAAGATAGGATGGAATGCTATAGTGGCAGATGATATTCTGGTGAAAACGCCTTCCGGCACCGGTTTCCTTGAAATAAAACAACTCAGGCTTAAACCATACCTGTGGGCACTTTTAAGGAAGAAATTTGACATCAAAGAAATAGAGATGGACTCGCCGCGCCTTGTCATTAAAAGGACTAAAGGCGGCAAATGGCTTTTTCCTGAATTCAAGAAAAAAGAAGGCGGGAAGCCGGCAGTAGAGCTTGTTGTAAAGGCATTTAAAGCAAATAACGGGAATGTGATCATAGAAGACGACCTTAAGGGCTTTAATATGAAATTAATTGGTGTGACTGTCACGATGAAAAGCGGTATATCCTTATTCCAATCAGGGAAAACAACGATCACAGCATCGGCAAAGTTTTTAGATGCAGGTAATGCCTCGTTGAAATCCGAAGGGAATATTTCTGACGGCAAGTTTAAAGGCACATTGACTATCAGGGATATGAACATGACTTTGCTGAGGCCTTATATGAAGGGCGATGTAGTGGTTAAAAGGGGAAGGCTGAATCTCGACTCCAATTTTGGTCTCGATAAGGGCTATGTAAAGGCACCTTCTCTGCTAAGGATCAGGAATATGGATATAGAGACGAGGGGATTTTTAATGGGGGTAGGTGCTCCCTTTGTGATAGAGTTTGTAAAGAAAAAGGGAGAGATTGTTTTAAACTTTAATATATGGGGCAAGTGGAATAACCTGCAGCATGATCTGAAGGAGTCGTTTAAAAGAAAGGTCTCGGAGGAGTTGGGAAAGACTATTACTTCACCCCTTGAACAGGCAACGAAGCCGTTGCAGGATGTGTTAAAGGATGTTGGCGGCCTCCTGCCGGCAATAAAGTAAAACTAAAATCTAAGTTGAGCGATTTTATATGTCAGGCACTGCTCAAAGACTTTAAAAAGTGTTG
>NZ_DAIOFX010000053.1:0-13349 GCF_036745535.1 Dissulfurispira sp. | reverse complement strand
CACGTTTACATGCGGCTTTACCCTCTCAAATTTTGCCTTGGCCATAACTCCTCCTCTTGAATTCTTATAATTCCTTTATAAAATTATTCGCCCTTTACCTTTGCAACAATACTATCCATTATGCCTTTAGGGACGTCTTCATAATGGGAAAACTGCATTGTATATGTAGCCCTTCCCTGGGTTTTTGACCTCAGGTCTGTGGCATATCCGAACATCTCTGAAAGGGGTACCATTGCCTTTATCACCTGGGAATTTCCCCTCTTTTCCATAGACTGTATCTTCCCGCGCCTTGAGTTAAGGTCTCCGATAACATCGCCCATATATTCCTCCGGAGTAACGACCTCCACGCTCATTATAGGCTCGAGGAGTGTAATCTGTGCCTTTTTTGCGCCCTCCTTAAATGCCATGGAGCCTGCTATTTTAAAGGCCATTTCTGATGAGTCAACCTCGTGATAGGAACCATCGAATAGGGTTGTCTTAACATCCACAACAGGATAGCCTGCAAGCACGCCACCGTCCATAGCCTCTTTTATACCCTTCTCTACTGCCGGGATATATTCTTTTGGAATAGAGCCGCCAACTATTTTATTGACAAACTCAAATCCCTTTCCTCTTTCCAGAGGCTCTACATCTATCCAGACATGGCCATACTGCCCGCGACCGCCTGACTGCCTTACAAATTTACCCTCTACTCTTGCCGATCTCTTTATGGTCTCTTTATATGCAACCTGTGGCTTGCCCACATTTGCACCAACCTTAAACTCCCTCATCAACCTGTCGACAATTATCTCCAGATGCAGCTCGCCCATTCCTGATATTATTGTCTGTCCTGTCTCTTCGTCATAAGAGACCTTAAAAGATGGATCCTCCTGGGCAAGTTTTGCCAGAGAAACAGAAAGCTTTTCCTGATCTGCCTTTGTCTTTGGTTCAATGGCCACTGCCATAACAGGCTCCGGGAACTGTATTGATTCAAGAATTACAGGGTTGTTCTCATCGCAAAGGGTATCTCCGGTCAATGTACTTTTTAATCCCACAATAGCCGCTATATCGCCCGCCCTTACTTCCTTTATCTCTTCCCTCTTATTGGCATGCATCTTGAAGAGCCTGCCTATTCTTTCCTTTACATCCTTTGTGGAATTATATACATAAGAGCCTGCACTGAGTACGCCTGAATAAACCCTTACAAATGTAAGCTGACCAACAAATGGGTCTGTCATTATTTTAAAGGCAAGGGCTGCAAATGGCTCGTCGTCAGATGCCCTCCTCTCAACCTCTGCCCCATCCGATGGCCTTACTCCTGTTACAGGAGGAATCTCCAGCGGAGAAGGCAGGTAATCCACTATGGCATCGAGGAGCAACTGAACTCCTTTATTTTTAAATGCAGAGCCGCTGAGCACAGGTGTAAATTTCATATCTACCGTACCCTTGCGGATGGCGTTCTTGATTTCATTAACGGATATCTCCTCTCCCGAGAGGTATTTTTCCATTATATTCTCATCGACATCGGCGATTGCCTCTAATAACTTTTCTCTGTATTCCTTTGCCTTGACGATATATTCTTCGGGAATATCAGTCTCAACGTACTTTGCACCGAGTGTCTCGTCATCAAAAAAGAATGCCCTCATAGTCACAAGGTCTATAGATCCCCTCAGTTTATCTTCGCTTCCAATGGGTATCTGAACAGGAACAGGCCTTGCGCCCAATTTCTCGACCATCGTATCCACTGCCATAAAAAAGTCGGCGCCGACCCTGTCCATTTTATTCATAAAGGCAATCCTCGGAACGCCGTATTTATTGGCCTGCCTCCAGACGGTCTCTGACTGCGGCTCGACGCCTGCAACTGCATCGAATACTACAACCGCACCATCAAGAACCCTCAATGAACGCTCAACCTCGACAGTAAAGTCAACGTGTCCTGGCGTGTCAATTATGTTTATCCTGTGGTCTTTCCATGAGCATGTGGTTGCTGCGGATGTTATGGTAATTCCCCTTTCCTGCTCCTGCACCATCCAGTCCATAACAGCGGTTCCCTCATGGACCTCGCCGATTTTATATGTAACGCCCGTATAGTAAAGTATCCTTTCGGTAGTCGTGGTCTTACCAGCGTCGATATGAGCCATAATACCGATATTGCGTGTTTTTTCTAATGGGAATCGTGACATCAGACTAAAATCTCCTTACCACCTGTAGTGCGCAAAGGCCCTGTTCGCCTCTGCCATTCTGTGGGTATCTTCCTTTTTCTTTATAGAACTGCCTGTATTGTTATAAGCATCAAGAAGCTCTCCGGCGAGCTTTTCGCGCATTGTCTTTTCCTTGCGCCCCCTTGAGCAATCTGCAATCCATCTCAATGCAAGGGCCACCTTTCTGTGAGGCCTTACTTCCATCGGAACCTGGTATGTTGCGCCGCCAACCATTCTCGGCTTGACCTCGAGGAGCGGCTTCACATTCTCAACTGCTGTCTTAAATACCTTTAAAGGATCGGAGCCGGTCTTCTCCTTAAGGATGTCCAGCGCTCCGTAGAATACCCTTTCGGCAGTCGACTTTTTGCCATCCCTTAAGATAACGCCGATAAACCTGCTTACCAGCTTGCTGTTGTATTTTGGATCCGGTAATATCTCTCTCTTTACTGATACTCTTCTTCTTGCCATTTTCTTATCCTCTTACTTGGGCCTCTTTGCCCCGTACTTGGACCTTCCCTGTCTCCTGTTTGCAACACCGGCGCAATCAAGGGTACCCCTCAGGATGTGATACCTGACACCGGGGAGGTCCTTAACCCTTCCGCCTCTTATCAATACTATTGAATGCTCCTGCAGGTTATGTCCCACGCCGGGGATATAAGCAGTAACTTCCATGCCGTTGGTAAGCCTGACCCTTGCAACCTTTCTTAATGCCGAGTTCGGTTTTTTTGGCGTGGTTGTATAAACCCTCACGCACACGCCGCGCTTCTGCGGGCAGTTCTTAAGGGCCGGACTCTTCGTCTTTCTCTCGACCTTCTTGCGGCCGTTCTTAATCAGTTGTGCAATCGTAGGCATTCTCTTTCACGGCCTCCATTAAATTTAATACACATGAATTATTACCAGCGAAAAACTTCCGATTTACCGGAAAAACCTGTTAAGCTTACCAGAGAATTCTGTTTTTGTCAAGTCTTTTAAGAGTGTATTGTATACACAAACCCGATAAGCTGGGAAAGACAAATATAACATATCGAATTATAAAAAAATAAAGTGCCATAATCCGCAGCCAGACATCTTGAAAAAAATGTACATAGGGTGTGCTGAAAAGACTTTACACTTCAGGATATTAACCCTCATTTTGTCTTGAACCCGTCATCCACAACATTGCTCACCGCATGGATGAATCATTAATAATCTCTGGCATGAATAAAGAACAACACTTTGTAAAGGCTTTTGAAGCATACCCTATATACATCATTACTGAATTATGGAAGTGGGAATTTTTATGATATAATCTTTACAAAACACGGGAGGGGGCTATGAAGAAATTATTTTCAGGAATATTAATAGTCACCTTTATCTTCACAATGCCAGCAACAATATTTTCAGAAAAAAGGAGGCAAAAATCATGATCAAAAATATTCACTGGCTTGGACATGACACATTTAAAATAACCGGCGAGAAGGTTATTTTCACCGATCCGTTCAAGATTAAAAAGAAGGACACGGCAGATATAATACTGATAACGCACGAGCATTACGATCACTGTTCTCCAGATGATGTAAAAAAGATCCAAACACCAAATACCATAATTGTTACAACATCGGACTGTGCAAAGAAGTTGTCGGGAAATATTAAGATTGTAAAACCGGGCGATAAAATAAATGTAGGCGGAATCGAGATAGAAGCCGTGCCTTCATATAACACAAACAAACAGTTCCATACAAAGGATAAAGGATGGGTCGGCTACATCTTCAGCGTAAGTGGACAGAGGATATACATTGCAGGCGACACAGATTACATACCAGAAATGAAGACATTCAAAAATGTGGACATTGCACTGCTTCCGGTTTCGGGAACCTACGTCATGACAGCAGATGAGGCTGTTCAGGCAGCCCTCGATATCAAGCCGAAAATCGCAATACCAATGCATTACGGCTCCATCGTGGGAGATAAGAATGATGCAAAGCGTTTTGCAGAAGGATTAAAGGATAGAATCGAGGTTGCAATATTAAATGAGGAATAATGGCAAACGCTAAAAAAATAACAGAACTGCTTCTAAAGAAATATCCCCATCCGAGGATCGCCCTTAATTTCACAAATCCTTTTGAACTCCTCGTTGCCACGATACTGTCGGCACAATGCACGGATGTAAAGGTAAACGCCGTGACAAAGGAACTCTTTAAGAAATACAAAATACCCGAAGATTACGCGAAGGCGGACGCCACCAAGTTTGAACGTGAGATAAGCTCAATAACATATTACAAAAACAAGGCAAAGATGATCATTGACTGCTGCAAGAAACTCGTAAAGGATTTTCATGGTAAGGTTCCTCAAACAATGGAGGAACTCATAACGCTTCCGGGAGTTGGCAGAAAGACAGCGAATGTCATACTCGGAAGCTCTTTCGGAAAACAGGCTATACCTGTTGATACACATGTCCTGCGCGTAAGCAACCGCCTCGGGCTTGCACATTCAAGCAATCCGGAAAAAGTAGAGCAAGAACTCATGGGACAGATACCAAATGATAAATGGACATCGTTCAGCCTTGCATTGATACTGCATGGAAGGGAGACATGCGCAGCTAAGAATCCTAAATGCGGAGAGTGTGTTCTATATAAAGAATGCGAGTGGCCGGAAAAAAGATAATCCAAACTAGGCATTTTATATATGTCGGGCACGGCTCAAAGACTTTAAAAAGTGTTGGTTCAAGTGTATATAAAAGATTATAATTGCATCACCCAACAAGTATCCAATGTTGTAGATGACGGATACAAGATAAATGTCTCTACAAGTGCGGAGTTTAAAGTCTTTTCGCCGCACCAGACATATATTTCTAAAATAGAAGCACTCACTTTAGGTATAACCCAATGGGTTAGCGGTATTGCCTATGAATAATAATAAGGAAATAATAAGGCTCCTGAAGGAAAAAGAAGATTTTATTTCAGGTGCAGAAATAGCAAATACCCTGAAAGTCACAAGAACAGCCGTATGGAAAAGGATTAACATCCTCAGGAAAAAAGGCTATACAATCGAGGCGTCGCCTGCAAAGGGATATAAATTACTAAAATCGCCCGATCTATCCATTGAAGAAATAAGAGACTCTATTTCAGGCCGGTCCATGATTATCGGAAGGGAAATAATATTTTTCGACACCATAAATTCTACCAATACATACGCTATGGAACTTGCAGAAAAGGGGTATCCCGAGGGAACGGTCATCATAGCCGACGCACAGACAGGCGGCAAGGGGAGGCTCGGAAGGAAATGGCTGTCGCCTCAAGGGAAAAATCTCTATATGAGCATTATCTTAAGACCCGTAATCCTGCCGAGGGACGCAGCGATACTGACACTCATGTCGGCGGTTGCCTGTGCATCCGCAATAAAACGGCTTTCATCCGTCCCTGCTGCCATAAAATGGCCAAATGACATAATGGTCTCTGACAAAAAATTGGGCGGCATACTAACAGAAATAAAGGCTGATATGGACAGGATATTCCATGCAGTCATAGGCATAGGGATAAACATAAATCTCGAAGCCGGCGACATGCCCGATGAAATTAAGGCATGTGCTACATCCATTAAAAATGAATCAGGAGATGCTCAATCAAGAACCCTTATTGCCATTGAAATAATAAAGGAACTGGACAGGTGGTACAGCATGCTGTTGAACAGCGGGAAAAAGCCTGTAATTGAGGAGTGGCTGAAGCTATCATCCACCATAGGCCGCGCCGTGAAAGTGGCCGTGGGAAACAATGTTTTTACGGGAATTGCAGGAACTATAGATGAGGAAGGAATGCTGATGCTGAAGCTCCCTGACAATACAGTGAAAAAAATAAGCGCAGGAGATGTGACAATACTCAGATGAGCATACTGCTTGCTGTTGACATCGGGAACTCCACCATTGGATTCGGCATATTTCTAAACCCGATAAAAAACACAAAATTGTTCATCAAAAAAATTCCAACTCATCCGATACAGTCGGCAGAGGCATATAAAAAAATAATTGCTGAGATTATAGAGCATTTCACACATTCACCCACTCACCCATTCACCCATTCACCCAGAATTGATTCTATAGTCTCATCCGTTGTCCCGTCCACCGATAGATCGATTATTGAGGCAATAAAAGACATATGCAGCAGAAAACCAATAATAGTAAGTCATAAAATACCCTGTGGTCTTACCTTTGACGTGAAGCATCCCGAAAGAATAGGGGCAGACAGGATTGCCGATGCCGTGGCGGGTTTCTCTTATTATAAGAAACCCGTTGCAGTTGTGGACATGGGCACGGCTACCACAATAACTGTTGTCAGCCCCAAAAAATCTTGCAACCATCCTGTCTTTTTGGGAGGGGCTATAATGCCGGGAATAGACCTCATGCATCATGCCCTTCATGAAGGGACTGCAAAACTGCCTCCTGTCTCCATCAAAAGGCCAAAAACAGTGCTGGGGAAAGATACAGCATCATCCATGACTTCGGGGATTATAAACGGGACTGCAGGTGCAGTCGAAGCACTGATAAAAAGTATAGAGAAAGAACTCGGTTTTAGGTTAAAATTAGTTCTGACAGGCGGACATGCGAAACTCGTGTCTCCTCTGATTAAAAGGGATCACTGCCTGGCTCCCAACCTAACCTTTGAGGGACTAAGGTTGATTTATTTATATATGTCAGGCACTGCTCAAAGACTTTAAAAAGTGTTGGTTTAATTGTATATGAGAGATAATAAATATATCATCCAACAAGTATTCAATGTAGTAGATGACGGATACAAGATAAATGTATTTAGCAGTGCGTGGTTTAAAGTCTTTTCGCAGCACCTGACATATATCTTTAGATTAAAGTCGCTCAATTCAGGTATTAAGGAGCAGATATGCACGAACTAAGAAAAGACCCCATACTTAACAGATGGGTAGCTGTGCTTAAAGATTCAAAACCGCCTGCCTTCTATTTTGAGAAAAATATCGAACACATTATTCAGGATACAGACGGCAGCAACTGCATATTGTGTCAGGGGAGAGAAGATAAGACCCCGCCTGAAATATTTGCCATAAGGGAAACAGGCACTCCTCCCAATGCACCGAACTGGCAGACAAGGGTAGTTCCGAGAATCAATCCCATATTTCAAATAGAAGGCGATCTGGGAAGAAGAGGGGCCGGGATGTATGACAAGATGAACAGCATAGGCGCCAATGAGATAATCATAGAATCCCCAAAGCATGATACCCCTCCTGAGGATTTGGGCATCTCGCAAGTAATCAAGGTGGTAACAACTTACAAGAACCGCGTATCGGAACTGGAAAAAGACCCACGGTTGCGATATACCCTTATCTATAAGGACTGCGGGAAGACAGCCGGAGAATTATTCCGCCATCCCCATTCCCAGGTCATTGCCACACCCGTGATACCAAAGGGGATCAAGGAAGAGCTCGATGGGGCAAAGGCCTATTTTTATTATAAAGAGCGGTGCATATTCTGCGATATACTGAACGAGGAACTGAGAACCGGTGAAAGGGTAATCATGGAGACAACCCACTTCGTTGCATTTACTCCATTCGCACCGAGGTCTCCATTTGAATACTGGATAATGCCCAGAAGGCACAACTGCGCTTTTCAGGATATATGCGACGAAGAGCTGGAAGACTTGAGCCTGATACTGATGACAGCAATTAAAAAAATGAGGACCCTCTTTAAAAATCCACCGTACAATTATGTGCTGCATACAGCGCCGAACAGGATGCCGAGGAAAGATCACTGGCATACGCTGGGAGAGGATTTCCACTGGCATATGGAAGTGATGCCGCACCTCGTAACAAAAAGCGGTTTTGAATGGGACTCGGAATTTCATATACTGACTACATCCCCGGAGGATGCAGCCAAATATCTCAAGGAGGTCTAATATTATGGAGATCAAAAGGATTCTTTTCCCAACAGACTTTTCTAAAGGGGCATTAAATGCCTTGCCTTACGCTGTAGATCTGGCAAAGAGTTATGGAGCAAAGCTCCACATGCTGCATGTCGTATACGATATAGCAACGGCATCGGGACTATACGTGCCCCATATTTCTGTTGACGAGATGTATAAGGAGCTTGATGCAAGCGCACGGAAGGAGCTTGAGAAATTCGGTGCAGACAAGAGAATGGACTTAAAGGATGTGGAATATACCGTCATCAGAGGCATACCGTATGAGGAGATACTGAAGTTTGCCGAGGAGAAAAACATCGACCTCATCGTTATCGGAACTCACGGCAGAAAAGGTATTGACAGGGTCTTGTTCGGAAGCACTGCAGAAAGGGTGGTAAGAAATGCATCATGCCCTGTGTTGACGGTAAGAGGGCTGAAGAAGTAATCATATTCAGTAGCCGGTCACCAGTGGCCAGAAGTCTTTCCTGTCAACTGGTAACTGGCTGCTAACTTATTATGCTGCGAACTCATGTCCTTGTCATAGGCGGCGGACCTGCAGGCTCTACGGCTGCACGTTTTTTAGCTGACAGCGGTATAGACACTGTCCTTTTAGAAAGAGACCTGTCTTACGTAAAGCCATGCGGAGGCGGGATCCCCTCCACAGCCCTGCATGAATTGAGCATCCCTGAAGACGTTGTCAAGAAAAAGATAAAGAAAATGCGGATAGTATCCCCGAAGGGAGAAGAGGTTGAGATCGAGTTGAAGGGCGGACATCTCTGCATTACGGGAAGGGGCGCGTTCGATGCAAAATTGAGGGAAATCGCTAAAAACAGCGGTGCATCGGTAGTGGAGGCAGAGTTTACGCGGTTCGAAGAAATCGGAAAGAAAATCATCTCAACAGCAAGAAGAAGTTCCACCAACGAGGAAATTAAAATAAAGTCGGATTATGTGATAGCATCCGACGGAATAACGTTCAGAGCCGGATCCAGCATCGGACACACCAAGCCCGATTGTCTTTCTACCATAAGCGCACATATAACATCCGATGATTTCGACGCTTGCGAGTTCTGGTTTGGATCAAGCCATGCATCGCAGTTTTATTCCTGGGTATTCCCGTCCGGCGGTTATTCCTCCATAGGAACCGGAAGCGCAAATCCGAGAGAACTCACTCCTCTTCTGGACACGTTTATCAGAAGGAGATTTGGCATGCCTTTAAAAGATTTTGCTGCTGAAAAATTTTTTGGGAAAACACGGGCGTTCAAAGTACCGGAATGGAACGGGACCCGTTTTAACATCAACAATATCCTGTTTGCAGGGGATGCTGCGGGCATAGTCATGCCGATAACATATGAAGGCATTTACTATGCAATGAAATCAGGAGAATTCGCTGCGCGGGCAATAGCCGAAGGCAAACCTGCCCTTTATAAAAAACTGTGGAGCAGCAGATTCAGAACCAGATTTCTGCTCATGAGCAAGATAAGAAATTACCTTTTTAAAAGCGATGCCCAAATCGAAAAGTTCGTGGCACTTCATAAAAGGCCCGAAGTGCAGGAAATCGCAGTGAGGTTGTGGCTCAAAAAAGAGACCGGAAGCAGCGCCCTCATTTCCTATATGAAAATTTTTAAACACCTTTTAAAAATATAGCATCACATTTACTTCTTTCCTGAATACTCATCATCATATCCCTTTATGACCTCCTTTGTTATATCGCTTTCAGGAGGAAAGACTATGATGCTGCTTCCAACACGCTCAAAGACATAATCTATCCCTTTGTCCTTTGCCATCTTGCCGGCCAACTCCCTGACCTTGAATGCAATCCTCTCTGTGAGTTCCATATCTTTCTGTCTTGCCTCTTTTTGCAGCCTGGCTATTAAGTCATTATATTCTCTGAGTTTTTTCTGATAATCCTGCTGAAGCTTTTTTATCTTTTGGTCGGCAGAGCCGGGATTTTTCAGCTCTTCGTTGAGTTTGTTCAGTTCGTCCTCTCTCTGTTTAAGGATTTTCTGATGTTCATTGCGGAGCTTTTGCATCTCTGCCTGCGCATCTTTGCCGGCCCTGGACTCATCGATAATCTGCTGGATGCTTATAAAACATATCTTAGGTGCCGCAAATGCAGAGCCTGCAATTAATAAAATGGACAACACAAGCGGGCATAATATCTTTAACAACCTCATTAGGCAATCCTCCTTATCAGTATGAATAGATTCCCAAGTCTTCGTCTTTTTTAAAGAGTAAAAGGCACCCTCATTTCCACTGTTACATCAGGCGCATCTTTTGTAAGTCCTACACCCACGGAAAAACTCAAGGAAGTTTTGGCGCCCAGGGCATGGCTGACACCGAAAAACAGGCTTCCCACATTAACATCGGAATTTGTAACTTTATTTCCATTCTGTTTGCTCTTAAATGTAAATCTCTGCTGGTAGGAAATGCTGGTGGAGAGCTTTTCATTAAGTGCATATGCCATGCCGAGACCGAGTTCAAGACTGTCTCCAGGCTTTATCTTTCCATAATCCACACCGCCCTTAACACCCACGTTCCTCTCAAAGTTATAAAAATATCCAAGGGTCGCAAAAAGCACTGCAGGATCGCTTGATTTGACAAATGTGAGACCTGCAGAAAGGCCGTAATGCCCGCTTCCTGTGGGCAGCTCCACAAGCCTCTGTTTTCCCTCTATTAACTCTGTCTTCAACCCGTAAGGGTCCTTTCCTGTTGTGGACTTGCCTCTTATATTCAAAACAATATCCGGCCATGCGCCTCTTTCCCTTAAAAGCTGATAGTTCAGTGCAGCCTCTATATCGCCCAGATTGCTTTCATCAACCGTTCTTTCCATTTCATCCGTACCAGATGGTCCCGCAACCCAGACCTCTTTGTCCCTTCTATACATCCACGGCACTTTGACCTCAAACTGGAGATCCTTTGCTATGCCATATCTGAAATTTATAAAAGGGGTAACAACATCCCTCTTGACGTCTTCCGTTACTATTCTGCCTATAACTATGGCCTCAAGCAGTGTAAAACCGCTTATGGATATCCTCGCTCTGGATGTATGGGAGCATGAGACACCTTCGATGGTCTTTGGGTTCAGCCCCAATCCATCGAACCCGTAGCTCAGCACAGGGGACAGGGATAAAAGCACCGCGCTTGCTATAAGCAGAACCATGGTCTTATTTAGTTTCTTTAAACACATACATAACCTCCTATCTTCTAAACTCAAAGGCATTCATAAATAGGTTTCTCATCATGAGATCATTCAACCTCCATATCTCAGCCTTGTTTACGCTCAAAGGTCCATCAAACCTGCCGTAGGTGGATGACATCTCCTTTCCATGAACCACAAATACTATCCCATTCCATGCAGCAAGAAATTCATCCACAGGTATCTTCCTGTTTCCGATGGCAGGGTCGGCAACATATGCCGTGCCATCCAGCACCCCTTTCAGCACAACAAAATGGGAGTAGCCGTTTGTATTCATGAGCACTATGGTGGGAATCTTTATCTTAGGCAGTTGCTCCGGCTTTACCATATACCCGTCCGCCTTGTAGCCTATATTCTGGGCATATATCTTGAGGTCAAGAAGGGAAAAGCCCCTCTCCTGAATCTTCTCTGCATCGCCGTTTTTTAACAACCACTCCACAATCTCATTCTCAGAGGCATTGGCATCGTCGTAGAAATACCTCATTATGGTAGCCATGGATGCAGCTCCGCAACTGAAATCCGTCTCCTGGCGTATGATATTCCTGAACTTCATTTCCTTCATGCTCATAACCCGTTTATTGATGGTACTGCCATAGGGAACCTTCACAGAAAGATCAGCAGCCATAACCGCAGAACAGAGCAGGCAAGACAAAACTAAAAATATGGAAATGCTGTATTTTATGACCTTTGATCTCATGTCTTCACCACTTGCCATGGTTTTTAAAAAGGAAAGGCACCGGCGCAGAGCGCCAGTGCCTTAACAAGTTTTTTACTTTAAACCTTCGCCGCCGCCATTGCCGCCGCCATTAACAGGTGCAATATATGTCACTGCCAATGCATTGGCCTGGAGATTGCCTGTGCCTGCTGCGATGTTAACGCCGATGTTTCCTGTTGCGCCCCTCAGTGCATTTCCGCCTAAGGATGCAGTGTTTATCATGTTAACATTCCTCCTGATCACAACAGGGATGTTGCCGCTAACCGTGCCGAGTATTGAGCCGCCGAGATATCCGCCTTCAATACCGGCTTCTAATCCAGCATATGATCCGCTCTCTGAGCCAGAGTAGGTTCCGCTTTCTGTGCCTCTGTTGTCAAATGCAAGGCCGCCAACACCTTCTCTGTATGGATTGGCAATAGCTCCCTGTGTCGCGTTATCCATATCAAGGTGTCCGATCTCACTGGGGCTGTGTGGATGCTGGTCATGTGGCTCGTACCCCCTATTAACCGTCCATATATCCGGATAGAAGTTGTTTGCCTGATAGCTCACTCCGCTCGTTGTTCCTCTGTATGTTCCGCCTTCTGAGCCGCTGTAGTTACCGCCTGCAACTCCATAATATCCACCGATATAACCGCCATCAAGGGTTGCAGAGAGACCAAGCCTTACCGGTATTATTTGCACTTCTTCCACCTTTACAGGCTTATTCATGGTCATGTTTCCTGCTGATTCCTGGTGTATGCCAACCTTTGCTATGCCGACCTTTGTAGGCGCTGCAGCAATAGCAGTCATGTTGGACTGGGCATTGTTGTTTCCTGCCACAACATTTACACCAATATTTCCTGTTGCACCCATGAGGGCACTGCCGTCCAGAGAGGCACTGTTTGTCCTTCCCTTATTGCAGGTGAAGTTCAACAGGCTCAACTGCTCCTTGAATATCATGGCATCTGCCATGGAGTTTTCCTGTTCTGATGCAGCTATGGCTGCAAGGTTGTCCTGAGCATTGTTGTCGCCTGCAGCCACATTAACACCTATGTTGCCTTCAGCTCCCTCAAGTGCATGGCCGCTGATAGTTGCAGTGTTGGGGTTCTCTTCGTTAATAACCATGTTCTCTTTGAGTATCTGGTTGTTCTTTATTTCAGCAGATGCAAGACCATCAACAGTCAGGTGTTTCCACCTCCGATACCCTTCACTTCCCTTTATTTTGATGTCTGCATCGATGCTCACATCGAGTGTCTTTGAGTTGGAGACATAGGTATTCTCCTCGATATTCTTTGTAATGCTCACGTCAAGGGACTGTTCGATGTCGATGCCAGATAGGTATAGACATATTAACCAGTTTATAGAGGCTATAGAAACAA
>NZ_DAIOFX010000052.1:0-14087 GCF_036745535.1 Dissulfurispira sp. | reverse complement strand
ACTATGTTCCTTAAGTCAATTCAGACTGGTAAGTATGTCTATACCAAGTGCCAAATTTAAACTTTAGATGCTTGGGCTTACAACCGTTTCTTAATTGATGCATTTTGAAATAGCTTTGTTTTTTACTGAGCGATGCAATAATTTTTTTCTTGACAAATTTTCATATAATCATATATAAATATGTTTATGAAAGAAATCACGGAGATATTCAAGCTCCTATCCGATGAATCAAGGCTCAGGATACTCATGCTCCTCGAAAAAAGGGAGTTATGCGTATGCCAGATAATGGGCGTGTTGAACATGTCGCAGTCGCTCATATCGAGAAACCTCTCCCTCCTTGCAAAGGCAGGATTTCTTGTAGGAAGAAGGGATGGAAAACTCATGTTTTACAGAATCAAGAAAAATCTCACCAAAGAAAACATGCTCGTTTTATCAGTATTGAAGGAGCTTTTAAAAGATGATAGGGTTTTACTGAAGGACATCGAGTCTCTGACGGAATGCGAAGATTTTCAGAAGAGGACAGGCAAGTGCGATATGGAGACATTCAAGGCATTCATGAAGCAAAAAAAGAAAAAGAGAAGTGGAGGACGTTATGTTTAAGGCAATAGGCTATAGGCAATGGGCTATAGGTTACTGGCAGAGGGTTTTTGTTTTTTGTCTGTTTCTATTACCCATCGCCTATTGCCTATCGCCTTCTGTTGTCTTTGCTTCTGAAAAACAAGTCTCCCTTTCGGATGCAATCAGAACCGCACTTGAGAACAACCATGAGGTGCTGGCCTTTAAAAATTCCCTCTCTGCGCAGAAAGAAGATATAGGGGTTGCGCGGAGCTTCCTGCTTCCAAAGATAACATTCGAGGAAAGATACATGAGGACAAACAGTCCGACATATTCTTTTATGGCAAAACTTAATCAGGAACGCTTTGCACAGTCCGATTTTGCAATAACATCGTTAAATGACCCAAAACCGATAAACGATTTCCAGACATCCCTTTCATTTGAACAGCCTGTATTTGTAAGAAAGGCAAATATCGGACTCGACATATCGAAAAATGAATTCTCTGCAAAGGGCGAGGAATTTATAAGGAAGAAGGAAGAAATAACCTTCAGGGTTGTTCAGACATACCTGATGGTTCGTACGGCAAAGGAGCATGTTACGGTTGCAGAAAAGGCTGTGGAGGATGCAAAAGAGCACCTGAGGATAGCCGAACTGAGATACAAGGCAGGCTTAGGTCTTTATTCCGATATCCTCAGGGCATCCACATCTGTTACAGATGCAGAGCAAAAGCTCGTGAGTGCGCAGAAAAATCTCAATGTCGCAAAAAGGGCATTGGGAATGCTTCTGGGAATGTCGGAATCTGTCGACTCAAATGATGAAAATCCTGAATTCACAGCGATGGGCATTGATTATTATACCAATGCATCCCTGTCACGAAAGGATATCAAGTCCCTCGAACTCCGGCATCAGAATGCCAAAAACAGCATAAAGATTGCAGAATCGGGCTATCTTCCATCCATAGGCATAGGCGGCACATACCAGCTCAATGACCATAAAAGGCCCTTTGGCTCGAAAGGCGACAGTTGGCAGATCATGGCGTTTCTTCGATGGGAATTGTTTGACGGCACAAAGAGAGAATATGAAAGGTCGAAGGCAAAATATAAAGCGGCAGAGACAGAAGAATATCTCAACGGACTAAAAAAGGCAGTTGCGTTCAAGGTTTATGAGGCGTATCTCGGTGTAGAAGAGGCACGGAAAAATGTTGAATTATCAAAGGCTGCATTAAAGACCGCAGAAGAGGGCAAAAGACTTGTGAAAATAAGATACGAGAATGCATTATCGCCTATTGTAGATTTAATAGATGCGCAGGTAAGCCTTGACCGCGCAAGGGCAAACCTCGTGGCAAAGGAGAACGAATACAGGATTGCAGTGGTCAATCTGAGTTATGAAAGCGGGACAATTCTAAGGGATTTAAAAATTGAACAATAAAGTCTGGAGGATATCTACTATGAAAAGGCTTTTATCCATAATATTTTTAGCTGCTCTGCTTTTAATGTATAGCTGCAAAGACAAGGTAAAACCCGGCACTGCCGGGGTAAAGAGGCAGGCAGTAACAGGAGTAACCATGACAGAAATCCACCCTGTACAGGTCGATGAATACTACGAAACATCGGGCACGGTCAAGGCAAAGACTATAAGTGTCATTGCAAGCAGGGTAATGGGAACCATAACATCCGTAAAAGTGAAGGAAGGCGATAGAGTTCATGCTGGGCAGGTGCTCATGACCATAGATGACAGGGATATCGCACAAAGGGTCAAGGCAGCAGAGAAGGCTGTTGAGGCTGCAAAACAGAACAAGTATTTGTCGGATATAACGTACCAGAGATATAAAAAGCTTCACGATGAAAAGGCAATATCGCAGCAGGAGATAGACCAGATAGAGACCCAGAAAAAGGTCGCTGATATGGAATACGAAAAGGCAAGGGCAATGCTTGCAGAGGCACAGGTACATCATGGATTTACGAGAATAACTGCACCCACATCAGGGGTCGTAACAGAGAAAAAAATAGAATTGGGCAGCATGGCTGTTCCCGGCATACCGATTTTAACCGTGGAAGACAACTCGTATTTCAGGATAGAGGCAAATGTTGATGAGAGGCTTTCAGGAAAACTTAAAATAGGAATGCCCGTTGATGTGATCATTGACTCCATAGGGCAGAAAACAAAGGGCAGGCTATCAGAGATCATCCCTGCAGTTGACCCTATGTCAAGGACATTTCTCATTAAGGTTGATCTGAAAATGCCTTCATTAAAAACAGGAATTTACGGAAAGGTTCTCATCCCCGAAGGCAAAAAAGAGGCGATACTTGTTCCTCAAAAAGCAATTGTGGAGAAGGGACAGCTTGTTGGGGTTTATGTTGTGGATAAACAAGGAGTCATAACATACCGCCTGATAAAGGCTGGAAAGAAATACGGCGAACAGGTAGAGGTATTGTCAGGCTTAAACGGCGGAGAGAAGATAATTGTCGATGGAGTTGAAAAGGCTGTGGACGGAGGAGTTGTTAAATAATGGAAGTAATAGGTACGGCAGGTAAAATTGCAAAGGCATTTATAAAGTCAAAGCTCACGCCACTTATTGTCATAGCTTCACTCATACTCGGCGTATTCGCTGTAATAGTAACTCCGAGGGAAGAAGAGCCTCAGATAGTAGTGCCTATGATAGATGTCTTTGTCTCCTATCCGGGGGCATCAGCAAAAGAGGTTGAGGAAAGGGTTACAAAACCAATGGAAAAGCTTCTATGGGAGATAAAGGGCGTTGAGTATGTCTATTCCATATCAAAGCCGGGGATGAGTATGGCCATTGTGAGGTTCTATGTGGGGCAGGATATGGAGAAAAGCCTTGTCAATCTATACAACAAATTATGGTCTAATTTTGACAAAATTCCGCACGGAGTGTCACAGCCCCTTGTAAAACCGAAATCCATAGACGATGTGCCCATACTTACATTCACTCTATGGAGCGACAGATATACAGGCTATGAATTGAGAAGGGTTGCGGTTGAGGTCGCTGATGAATTAAAAAAAGACAGTGATATAGCCGAATTCAACATAATCGGAGGGCAGAAAAGACAGGTAAGGATAAATTTAGAGCCTTCACGGCTGAGGGCATACAATATCTCCCCTTTACAGATAACAGATATTCTCCAGAAGGCAAACTTTGTCCTGCCATCAGGTGCATTCCCTTCATCAAATAAAGAATTACTCGTTGAGACAGGCGGATTTCTCAAGGACGCACAGGAAGTTGGGAATGTGGTTGTGAGTGTATTCAATGGAAGGCCTGTATATCTGAGGGAAGTGGCAAGGATAACCGACGGCCCCGAAGAGCCTGCAAACTATGTGTTTATGGGATTTGGGCCTGCAGCGAAGGAAGGCAAAACCGGCACATACGAAGCAGTGACTATCGCCATTGCAAAGAAGAAAGGGACAAACGCCACACACATTGCAGAGAGGGCACTTAAGAAAATAGAAGCAATCAAAGGCAATATCATTCCTTCAGGAATTGAGATAACAACAACGAGAAACTATGGAGATACGGCAAAGGAAAAGTCCGACGAACTCCTCGAGCATATGTTTATCGCAGCTATCTCCGTAACAATCCTCATAGCCCTTGCACTGGGCTGGAGGGAATCCATAGTTGTTGGCGTTGCAGTGCCTGTAACGCTCGCTCTCACGATACTTGTGAACTACATGTACGGATACACACTTAACAGGGTCACACTCTTTGCCCTTATATTCTCCATAGGTATCCTCGTTGACGATGCCATAGTAGTGGTGGAAAACATCCACCGTCATTTCAAGATGGGCAGGGTCTCTCCAGAAACAGCAGTACTGGCTGTTGATGAGGTGGGAAATCCAACAATACTCGCCACATTTACGGTTATTGCAGCCCTTCTCCCCATGGCATTTGTTTCGGGATTGATGGGGCCTTACATGCGCCCCATCCCGGTTGGCGCCTCGGCAGCAATGCTCCTTTCATTGCTCATCGCATTCATCATCAGTCCATGGCTGAGCTATATTGTGCTTAAAGGGACCAAACACGATGACAGGGGAGAAAAAGAAAACAAGATACTCGGCGCATTAAACAGGATATATGAGAAGAATCTCAGGGGACTCCTCGATAACAGCAAAAAAAGAACACTGTTTTTCGGATTTGTAATGCTCTTGCTGGGAGGTGCATTCATACTGGTTCCCCTTAAACTCGTCACTGTAAAGATGCTTCCATTCGACAACAAGAGCGAGCTTCAGGTGATCATCGATATGCCGGAAGGCACAACCCTCGAAAAGAGTGCTGCATTATCGAGGGAGATAGGAGAATATCTAAAGACAGTGCCTGAGGTCACAAACTATCAGGTATACGCAGGGACAGCAGCGCCTTTCAATTTCAACGGCCTTGTGAGGCACTATTTCATGCGGTCAGGGAGCAATGTTGCAGACATTCAGGTGAACTTTGTTCCTAAAGATGAGAGGAAGGCGCAGAGCCATGAAATTGCAAAAAGGCTGAGGCCAGAGATTAAAAAAATAGGTGATAAATACAATGCAAGAATTAAGGTTGTAGAAATACCTCCTGGCCCGCCTGTCCTCAGCACCCTCGTTGCAGAAATTTATGGCCCTGATTTCAACAGGCAGATTGATATTGCAAAACAGATTAAAAACGTCTTCGAAGACACAAAAGGAGTGGTTGATGTTGACTGGTATGTGGAGGATGACCAGAAGAAGCTCATATTCGAGGTCGATAAAGAAAAGGCTGCATATCATGGAATAGACACGGAAAAAGTGGCACAGACGCTCCATATGGTCTTAAACGGCGCTTCTGCAGGCCTTGCGCACATCGAGAAGGATAAAGAGCCGGTGGAACTGCATCTGAGGACTCCAATTTCCCAGAGGGCGGGCATAAATGATTTAAGGGAAATAACGGTCCTGTCACAATCAGGAATTCAGGTTCCCGTTGCCGAGCTTGTAAAAGTCAGAGAAGGCATCGAGGATAAGACAATCTACAGAAAAAACCTGAAGAGGGTCGTCTATGTCACAGGTGAAGTGGCAGGGACCGAAGAAAGCCCTGTGTATGCCATATTGAAGATGAAGGAAAAGATTAAAAACCTCAAGCTTCCAGAAGGATATGAACTGAAGCAATATTCTGCAATACAACCATGGCTTGAGGACAAATATTCCATGAAATGGGACGGAGAGTGGCACATTACATATGAGGTATTCAGGGATCTGGGAATAGCATTTGCAGCGGTTATGATCTTGATATATGTAATGGTTGTGGGATGGTTTAAATCCTTCATGGTTCCCCTTGTAATAATGGCTCCTATTCCCCTTTCGCTTGTTGGAATACTTCCGGGACATGCCATCATGGGGGCATTCTTCACCGCTACATCGATGATAGGGTTCATAGCAGGGGCAGGAATAGTTGTAAGGAATTCGATCATACTGGTGGACTTCATAGAACTTAAGCTCTCAGAGGGGGTGCCGCTCAAAGAGGCGGTTGTGCAGGCAGGAATAATAAGGTTCAGGCCCATGCTCCTTACTGCTGCTGCAGTTGTCGTGGGCTCATCGGTGATACTATTTGACCCGATATTCCAGGGAATGGCGATTTCGCTGATGGCAGGAGAAGTAGCAGCAACACTGCTTTCGAGGACAATAGTGCCTGTGCTTTATTATGTGTATAAAAGCAAATCAATGTCCTTTATCCCTAAATAACAAAAACAGGAGGCATAAGATGTATATCGCAAAAACCGATAGCTGGTATCTGGAGAGGCTGACGTGGCTCATTGCAGGGATATTCGCACTCGCAAGCGCCATACTCGCTGCTATCCACAGCCCATATTGGTTGATTTTAACAGGGCTTGTTGGAGTAAACTTAATTATATTCGCCCTAACAGGCTTTTGCCTCATGGCAAACATCCTGTATAAATTAGGGGCAAAACCGAGACTGCAAAAATAAGGAGGCGACTGAAACCTATGGGGCTGCTAGGACCGGTCAGGTCTTTTTATAAAGGCTCAGAAATTGCTTTCTGAGCCTTTATTTTATCTTCTTTTTTATCTGCGAGCATATTCCGTGCAGCATTTTTAATTCCCAATCAGTGAGCCCCGCCCTGCCTATAAAGTGCTTCAGGTTTTGCATAATCTTTCTCTCAAGATCTCTATTGCCTTTTGGAATATATTCGAGCAGTCTTAGTGTTTCTGCTACTCGTTTGTATAACGATATTAGTTCTTCATGATTGACCAATATTCTTTTTTCTTTCCTTAACTCCCGGCTCCTGACTCTTGACTCCTGACTTTTGTATTCCGCCTTTGAAAGCTCATATGCGACAATCAATACTGCCTGGGCTAAATTCAATGAAGGCTGCTCCTTGCTGGTTGGTATTGTGATAAGAAATCCGCATTCTTCAACTTCTTCGTTATATAACCCTCTATCCTCTCTGCCAAATAAGATAGCCACTTTATTCTTCAGGGCAATGTCATGAAGCCGTCCAGCTCCTTCCTCAACATTCAGGAAAACACCCCTTCGGCGGCCTTTTCTGCGGCTTGTCCCTGCGATAATAGACTTGTCTTTTACAGCATCTGTAAGGCTGTTAAAGATCTCTGCAGAATTCAGGACATCGAGGGCATTGCACGCAAGCCATCTCGCCTCGTCGGTAATAACAGACGGAGGATTTACAAGACAGAGGTTTTTAAACCCCATATTCTTTATCGCCCTTGCAGATGCGCCGATATTGCCCGATTCTTTCGGTTCAACAAGAATGAAATAAATATTGTCTTTCCAGTTCCTCATTCTTCTTTTTGGTCAAAAAAATAGGGTGGAAGCATTTAACTTCCGCCCTTTATTGTTAACTGAATTAGCAGCCCTCGATTACTTTCTTCTTCTTTGCAGGTGCAGCACCCTCTTTTGTTACTACGCCGCCCTTAATCTCAACCTTATCGCCGGCCTTTGCGTCAGCAGTGTCCTTAACCTCAACTGTTGTCTCCTTGCCCTTGTCATCTTTTATAGTTATCTTCTTGCCCTCAACCTTTGTAACGGTGCCTTTTACGTCTGCTGCAAAGCTGAGACCGACAACGCCAAGGGTAAATACCAGAGCTATCAATAATACGAGGATCTTCTTCATCTAATTCACCTCCTTTCGTTAATTTTTTTTTGAGCAATTAACATGCCATGCATGCATTTGGTTAATTTTACAACAAACTTAAAGTTTTCAACAACAAATCTCTTTCCTAAAACAGGAAACCAATTCCCAAAGGAGGATAAAAGTCCCCCTTTTGCCCACTAATCCTTCATCGGCTTTATGAACATGAAATAAGTCATTGTCCAGTTGCCGAGGATTATAAACACCGTAGCGACTATACTCTGAAGGGATAATGCTGACATACCTGTCAGCGAATGTCCAACAGTTCAGCCACCGGCAACTGCGCCGCCGAATCCCATTACAAGTCCTCCTAAAAAGACCCTTACCAACTCATTCGGATCTTTCGGTGCAGTTAGTTTGAATTCCCCGAGACCCTTTGAACTCATATAAGCGCCTAAAGGGACACCAATAACATAAAGGGCGCTCCATGTTATCACGCCGATTCCGAGGATGTTGAACATCGGGTCAAAGGGCGCCTGACTGTTTCCGGTTAAAGCAAACATAAGAAAATCGGAAAGAGGGCCGGAAAAAGAGAGTCCCCTTGCCTGTCCACCCCAGAAATAAGAAGCCCACCACGCAAGGACAACTACGACTCCTATCAAAGCTCCGCCAACTGACCACGACCAGCCCTTCTTTGGACCTTTTGCAAAAGGTTTGCCCTTCAATACTACCGGGATGATTATGGCTGCGATTACAGCGATAATTATCCACTTCATTCCCTGCCCTCCAAGTATATCCCACAGGGCCGGGCTGGTTATAGCATCTTCTCCGCCCCCGATCGAAACCTTATAGCTTTTCAAAAACTTGCTGATAGGTTTGAGCGGACCATGCATTGTTGAAATCAGGCCTACACCGAAACCGAATGTGGCTATAGTAGCAGCGAATTGCCCTTCGCCTTGCTTATATAAAACACCACTACCGCATCCGCCAGCCATAACAATACCGAGCCCGAAGATATACCCGCCAATAACGGCTGCAATAGGAGCAAATGCCTGTCGCCTCAAGCCGTCAGCACCCATAAGTCCAATGTCCTCAATAAAGTTAGCGCCGATAATAGAAATTACCAATGCCAGAAGCCATGCCCTAAGCAATGTTATATCGTTTACAAAGATCACGTCTCTGAATGCTGAGTTCATTCAATACCGGCCGCGCTGAAGGACAAAACCGAATAAAATGCCTACCAGCACACCGCTGAGCAAGACCATAATGCTTGCCTGTGGTATCCCCTCCATTTAAACCTCCTGTATTGTTTATTGACAAGCCAAAGGCTTGTTCTACCAGACCATGACCTTGTCTGCCTTCTCTATAAGCTCTACAATCAGGTCGTAATTTTTATTTTCATTCATGTTAAGGACTTCCACATCATTGCCTTTTCTATGTTCTTCGATTATCTTTTTAACACTATCTTCGGGTTCTGTCTTTAATATATGAAGTATTTTCATTATTAATATGGCAAAATATTGTCATATTTCAGAAGTCTTTTCGCAATATCTTCTGTTGGAATATGCTCTATGCCTTCATTTAAAGCAGTATTTGTATAGAGGCACAATCTCATTTCTTTGATCATTTCGAGGTTTAATGAAATATTATCGGATGCTTCAAGTTTTCTGTCAAATATGTATATATCCACATCATTCAGCACTGAAAGTCCTATACCCATACGCAAAGCCTCTGGTTGCCTCTCCCTTACTATAACGGCTATCTTTTTCATAAAGTTAATGAGTTTATGTGTTAATGAGTAAATGGGTATATGAACATATGGGTTTTAAAAATATTCTTTTACTCATAT
Organism: Dissulfurispira sp.; assembly: GCF_036745535.1. Taxonomy (NCBI): domain Bacteria; kingdom Pseudomonadati; phylum Nitrospirota; class Thermodesulfovibrionia; order Thermodesulfovibrionales; family Dissulfurispiraceae; genus Dissulfurispira; species Dissulfurispira sp. The sequence goes on along the minus strand of NZ_DAIOFX010000052.1, from coordinate 4,615 downwards.
ACTCATTTACCCATATGCCCATTTACTAAAACACTATCACTTTATCCGATTCCCTGTTCATAACCGCATTGTCATACTGGCTTCCGCAGATAATCCCCTCTGGAACTTCTTCATCAGAAATCCCCATCTTCTTCCGGTTAAAGTCACAGAGACTCATGGAAACGCCGTCTCTGTCTTTGAGGGAAACAATTCTGCTGTCTGTTATCAACCGGCAGCCTTTATCCATGAAAAAGAGAACAACCCGATGTCCCCTGCCAACTGCTGCCTCTGTGATGCCCACAACATCATCCCTGTATTTGTCGGTAGTAACAAGTATGCCAAGTGTCATATCGGTTTACAATTTCTTAACAACCGCTAATTTTGTAGCATAAGACAATAAAAAAAGTAAACCCCAGTTGCAGGAATTTAAAACTGTTTAATTCCTGTAGCTGTCCTTCTACATCTCGACCCTCGTAATAACCCCGTGCAGCTTTCGGGATGGGAGTTTATAGAACTGGACGAACGCAGGCGTTACTTTCTTTATTATGGAAAACATCTTCCATACAGCACTTCTTGTAGTTATGTCCTCTATGCCGTAGAATATCGTCTTTTCATCTATCCCTGCTTCCCTCAATAGCTCCTCAACATCCACTACTTCCATGTATCCGTACTGAATCTCAAACAGCCTGAGACCCTTTGTAATGTCCTCTTTGAAGTATCCGGTAACACCAAAGGGGTCGTCTCGCTTGATTATGGATACAAATATGTTGTCCTCGTATATAATGCCGTGATAGAACATTGTCTGTGTGATATAAAAGGGTATCTCCTTAATATCCCTTATAAGAAAAAGTGCAGTGCCTTTTATCTTTGCTATTGTGGGATATGCCTTTGTAAACTTATTAAGAAACTCCTCCAGAGGTATGAACTTCATCATCTTATAAAGCCGTCTCTGCCCTCTGGTATAAAGCATTATTGTTAGAAAAGGGATAGAGGCGAGTATTATAGACCAGTAGCCGCCGTGGGGTATCTTTGAAATATTTGCTCCAAAGAACAGGAGAACTACAACAATTATAAACATGGAAATTATGGCATTTAACCTCTTTCCTCTAAGGAAAAAAATCCATGTCATCAAAAAAGCGGTAAGGATCATGTCTCCGTTCACCGCAAAGCCATAAGCAGCCGCAAGCTTGCTGGACTCTCCAAACTCAAACATGATAAACAGCACTGCTAAAAGGAGAAACCAGTTTACAGAGCCTATGTATATCTGTGCCCTCATTTCTTCAGAAGTGTAGTCAACTTTAAACATGGGCATAATGCGGGTATTTATTCCCTGATATACTATGGAAAACATGCCGCTGATCATTGCCTGAGATGCAATGATAGTCGCAACAATGCTCAATAAAAGAAAGGGAACATAAAGAAGCGGCGCCTGATGAAACACCATACTGAAAAGTATATTCTTTGCCTCTGGATGCTGCAGTATATATGCCCCCTGTCCAAAATAGTTCGTCAACAGGGCGATAAAAACAAAGCTCCATGCTTTAAGTATAGGCTTTCTTCCCAGATGTCCCATGTCAGCATACATGGCCTCCCCTCCAGTCGCACAGAGAATAACCTCCGAAAGGACAAGATAACCAGAAACCCCGTTGTCAGCAAAAAACTTAAAGGCATAGTAAGGATTCACCGCCTTTACAACAGACGGCACCTGCAGGATAGATATGATACCGGAGACCGAAAGGGACAGAAACCAGATAACCATTATAGGACCGAAGGCCCCTGCCACCTTACCCGTTCCTTTTCTTTGAAAGGAAAATAGCGTGATTGCGATAATGGCAGCTATAAGTATGAGCACCGTCTGAGGCGTCTTCTCAAACCCCGGAATGAGAAGCGAACCCTCAACTGCACTGAGTATGCTTATAGCTGGTGTAATAACTCCATCACCGATAAGGAGAGATATTCCTATGAAAGAGAGAAGCGCAACGAATGACGCCTTCCGGCCTGACTTAAGCAGAGGTACGAGCAATTCCTTTAGCACGATAGTGCCGCCCTCGCCTTTCTTTCCAAGGCTCATGGCAAGCCACGCGTATTCGACTGTTACGAGTATAATTAGTGTCCAGACGATAAGAGAAAGAACACCCATCACATTTTGTTGGGTAGGCTCTGTAAGGAGGAAGATAACAGTGAGCGTATAAATAGGGCTTGTCCCGATGTCCCCGAAGACAAGACCGAGGGATTTTATTATTCCCTTTATAGGCGACTCTTTTTCGAGCATGTTTAAATTATACTCCTCTTAAAAGGCTTGGTATTATAAAACTTTTGCCTGAAATTTTAAAGGAGTCTTAAACAATATGAACAAGGTATATTACAAGAAATATCCCGATTGCAAGTACGGATATGGTGAGCAGTACGTCGAGTATTAACGAGGGCTGATATGTATCTTTATCTATTTGCTTCTCAACTTTCTTATACCTGATAAATGCGAGTACACCCATCAAAGCACCGAGAGCCACAAGAGAGATTCCGAAGAATGATGAATATCCGCGTGGAGGAGGGATGACTTCTTTACCTAAAAGATATGATATCTGTTTTACGAATAAAGCGAACTTCTCCACAACAAAGCCAAAGGCCATTATCCCTATGCTCGTCCTTATCCATGCGAGGAATGTCCTCTCATTCGCCATGTGCACACGGCGATTGCGCACCTTTGAAGACTTTTTATCTTCGATCATCTCAGACATGCCGAGTGTTTCTAATTATTCGCTTCTATCTTCTTTTTTTCTTCTGATGGCTCTTCCGCAAGCCCTTTCTTGAACCCTCTTATTGCCTCTCCAAGACTCTTTCCGAGGGACGGGAGCTTGCTGGGGCCAAATACCACAAGGGCGATAACAAGGACAACCATCATCTCAGGCAATCCAAGACCGAACATACTTACCTCCTGGTATAATCTTCACCCATAGATATGGGTAAAGAGGTTTATAATAGTTTATAAAAGTCTTTAAGCAGGAAAGACAGTTTGCTTTCCTCCTTATGGGTCTCTCACAGAGAGACACCATTTACAAAAGACTACTGCTTCCTGTCTGTCTGACTGGGAAATATTTATTAAGGATGCTATGGCTTCTGGTTGATACCAGAAGACCATTTATCTTCCAGGCTATATTTGGTCAGCACATGACAAGAAGCCTGCTTAACATCTTTTATTTAAGAAAGGAGTCTCAATATGTTCCATCTCGGTATTGATGTTTCCAAAAAGTCTGCCCGTTACTTCATTCTTGATGAATCAGGCAGCAAGCTTAAGGCTTTCACCCTCGTCAATGACAAAGAGTCGTTGGAAAGTCTGCCGGAAAGATTTAAATCTCTTTCTATAACCGCAGATAATCTCCTCATCGGCATCGAAGCAACCGGCAGTTTCTGGGAGAACATCTACTCCTTATCTCAAAAACAAGGGCTTTAATATCGTCCTCTTAAATCCCTACCACACAAACAAGTTCAGAGAGGCATTAGCCAAAAAGGCTAAAACAGACGATACAGACGCCCTTATTATCGCCCAACTCCTTAGAGCTGGAGAGTATGTTCAAAGCCAGGTGGCTGAAGAAGATATTCAGGCACTAAGAGAGCTGACAAATCTCAGATATGAGTTTGTCAAAGAGAGAAAAAACCTTCAAAGACAGGTTTATTCCCTCTTGAGCATCGTCTTTCCTGAGTATGACAAAACAGTTATTGCCAAACCGTTTTCTCAGGCATCTATGGCCATTCTTACGAAGTTCCCTACTGCCAAGCATCTATCAGAAGCCAAGCCGAAACATATTGAGAAGATCGTTCGTAAGATTGTCGGCAACAACTTCAACATCCAGGAAATCCAGAAGCTCGTAGATACCGCCAGAAACTCCATCTACTCGAAAAGGGCAAAGGATGCAAGGGCAACCACATTACGGATGCTCATTGGCCACATCGAAAACCTTTCAAACTCTATCGAGGAAGTCGAAAAACAGATGAAGGCGATCCTTTCTCCTTCCGACAAAGACGACAGCTTCCCCGGTGAGAATCTACTCTCCATTAAGGGAGTTGGCGATAAGACCCTTGCAGCGCTTATCTCTTATCTCGGCTCTGACGGCTCTAACTTCCCTGATTCCAAGGCCGCTGTAGGATATGCAGGCTTTTATCCGAAAATCTACGAATCAGGACAGACCAGACGAGATAACAAAATCTCTAAAAGAGGGCCGAAGGTTCTTAGGTGGGCCCTATATATGGCTGCTGTTGCATCTCTCAGACACAACAAGGAAATGAGAACCCTTTACCATAAGAAACTATCTCAGGGTAAAACTGAGAAGCAGGCCCTCATATGCGTTGGGAAGAAGCTCCTCCAGATCGCCCTCAGTATGCTTAAATCCGGAGAAGCCTATAACCCCGCAAGGGTCTTTGTCTCACACTAAATTTTCAAAGATCGTTCTTTGACAACTGAAACTGAACTTTTATGGTGGACTGATCGGAAATCGACCAAGCCAAATGTCCTAAAGATGTCTGCTTATTCAGCACATCTAAAATCGATTTTCTCTGTCCAACCCATATCTAACTATTGCCTGTTTTTTTGCCTTGACACCTTTATAGGATGTCTTTTAATCCACAGTTACTGCACTAA
>NZ_DAIOFX010000051.1:0-14267 GCF_036745535.1 Dissulfurispira sp. | reverse complement strand
TTGTTTCTATAGCCTCTATAAACTGGTTAATATGTCTATACCTATCTGGTGGATAGATTAGTTACTATATTGACATAATCTTAGATTTCGGTTAGTCTATTTTAACAGTAAAGGGGAGTAGCTGAAGCAGCGGCTATCGTCAACACGGCAACAAAGCCCGGTACCGCTGGTTAGAAAAAAATCTGACAAGCAAGACCTTTACCACGAATAGAGTCTCGAGGTAGAGGTCTTTTTTATTGAGGCGAATTGGGTGAAAAAACTTTATAAAGGCATTCACAAATTTCAGGAGTCATATTTCAAGAAAGAAGAGGATTTCTTTAAGAGAATTTCCAAAGGGCAGACTCCAGAGGTGCTTTTTATAACCTGTTCTGATTCACGGGTGGATCCCAACCTGGTTACCCAGAGCAAACCAGGTGAACTTTTCATCGTAAGGAATGTCGGCAACATCATTCCCCCTTACGATGCGATAAAGGACAAAAACAGTGTTGCAGCAGCAATTGAGTTTGCGGTCCTCGATTTGAAGGTAAAGGATATTATTGTCTGCGGGCACTCAAATTGTGGCGCAATGCAGGCCATTTTCAAGGACGAGAAAGAATTTGACAAAATGCCCCATCTCAGGGATTGGTTGAGGCTGGCGCTGCCTGTAAAAAAGATGATCGAAAAATATTGTCCCAACGCCCATGGCGAATCCCGACAGAGGATTGCGGAGGAAGAAAATATCCTTGCCCAATTGCAGAATATTCAGACCTATCCTTTTGTGGTACAGGCATTGAAGAAAGGAAAATCTATCTCCACGGCTGGTATTATAATATCGAAACAGGCAGGATATGCGCTTATAATCCAAAGAAGGATATGTTTGAGGAGATTGTGTATGGAAAAAATTCTTGAAAAAAGTAGAAACTTAATTTTAATTGCTGTCGTCTCCTCATTGGCGGCATCCATTGCAGCCTTTCTCTGGGGTGCAGCAAAAACTGCTACCATCATTCTGAATCTCGTTGTTAGCTATGGCAAAGACCCGTTGGCTGCAATAGCACTGATAGAGCTTATGGATACCTTCCTCATTGCTACAGCCCTCTTTATCTTTGCTGTCGGCATGTATGAGCTTTTCATAAAGGATATAAACCTCCCTGAATGGCTCGTGATACACAATCTTCACGACCTCAAGGCAAAGCTCGGCAGTGTTATCATTCTTGTCATGGCAGTTACATTTTTAAAGCATCTCGTTGAATGGAGAGACCCGCAGGGAACTCTTTTTTACGGTATTGCAATAGCAGTTGTCTCTGCATCTCTCATAGCATTCAGCCATTTTGGCGGGAAAGACTAAAATATAGGAGGCAAAAAGTATGATATGCCCAAGGTGTAAGAGCGAATTAATTGAAACGGCGAAGCATGGAGTGGTTATTGACCACTGCAATTCCTGCGGCGGTATCTGGCTTGACAAAGGAGAAATGGCTAAAATCATAAGCCAGATAAAACAGGCAGAGGTCTCGCTTGATGAAGAGTTTAAGCCGCTCTGGAAAGAAAAGCATGAATATTACGATAAATACAGGCATAAAAAGAAATCCAAGTTCGAAAAAATATTCGATATCTTTGACTGATCGAATATGAAATCAGTTGTATCTAAAACCATCAGGCAGGTAAAAAAACTGACGATAGCGGTAATTGGTTTTACCATTCTATTGATCGGGCTTGCAATGGTTGTATTGCCCGGGCCTGCTTTCATTGTAATACCCGTTGGATTGGGAATCCTTGCCACCGAATTTGTATGGGCAAGGAATTTGCTTAAAAAAGTAAAAACTAAGTTTCAAAATTTAAAGGGAGGAAGCTTAAATGGATGAAAGAGATGTTTACAGGGCTAAGGAGGCAATGCAGTCTGCAATGAAGAAGGGACCTATGAGGCTGGCGCTGATTATTGGAGCAATCCTGGTGTTTTTTCTGTTTTTGAATCCGTGGGTTCAGCTTGGGGCAGGTGAAAGAGGTGTTGTCCTTAATTTTGGCGCTGTTCAGAAGAATGTGCTTGGAGAAGGACTGCATTTCAGGGTACCTGTAGTGCAGAAGGTTGTCCCGATGGATGTCAAGGTTCAGAAATCTTTAACAAAGTCCGCTGCTTCATCGTCAGACCTTCAGGAAGTGAGCTCAGAGGTTACGCTTAACTATCATATAATTCCAGATAAGGCAAATATCGTCTATCAGTCTATCGGCATACACTTTAAAGAGCGAATCATAGACCCAGCAGTGCAGGAGGTGGTAAAGGCTGTGACAGCCAGATATTCAGCAGAAGAGCTTATCACAAAAAGGCCGGCAGTAAGCGAGGCAATGAAATCAAACCTTACTGAAAGGTTCATGGCGCATAACATAGCAGTTGATGCATTCTCTATCGTCGATTTTAGTTTCTCCAAGATTTTTACTGAAGCCATTGAGTCAAAGCAGACAGCAGAACAACACGCTCAAAAAGCAAAACGTGACCTTGAGAGGATAAAGATAGAGGCAGAACAGAAGATTACAGCAGCAAAGGCAGAGGCAGAGTCCTTGAGGCTGCAGAGAGCAAATATTTCACTGGATCTTATAGAGCTTAGAAAGGTAGAGGCCAATCTCAAGGCTATAGATAAATGGAATGGGATACTCCCCCAGGTTACCGGTGGTGGGGTTGTACCATTTATCGGTGTAGGTGAGATGCCGGTTTTTAAATCTACCCTTGATTCTCCATATGGGTTGTACCATTTATCGGTGTAGGTGAGATACAGAAGAAGATAAACAAATAATCATAAAAAGGCAGAGATCCCATTGGTTAGATATATCTTACTGCTCATCATTGCAGGCATTGCAGGCGGCATTATAGCCAGAAGAAAGGGGCGCAGTCCGATATTGTGGTTTATACTATGCGCTCTTTTCCCATTGCTTATTATTGTTATTGCAGTGCTTCCACCCATGGTATCTAAAGGATATATCAAGAAGTGTGTCTACTGTGCAGAGCTTATTAAAGAGGATGCAATAGTTTGCAAGCATTGTGGCAGAGAGCAACCCATAGAGATGATCAAGGTTCAAAACAAAATGTGACTGGGAATCCTTGCCACTGAATTTGTCTGGGCAAGGAATTTATTAAATAAAGATAAAAAATAAATTACAGAGAGCAAAAGGAGGAAATAGTTATGGTAAGAAAACCGAGTGAACTGGAAGAAGAGTACATAGCAAGGATGGAGTATGAAAAAAGAAAGAAACTCGAAGAGGAAAAACACAAGAAGCTTGCTGAGGAGGAAAAGAGGAAATTGAAAGAGCTCCATTATATGAGATGTCCTAAATGCGGCATGGAGTTGATAGAAATCGATTACAAGGGGATAAAGGTGGATAAGTGTTCCGAATGCGAGGGCATATGGCTTGACGCAGGAGAGTTAGAAGCAGTCTCAAAACTTGAAAAGACAGGACTTGATAAGCTCTTTAGTGTATTTAAGAAGTAGATTGCGGCAGGGCAGACATGCTGACTGTCTGCCCTCTCATCAGTTGTTATTTATGCATTACTGAGCGGGCATTTGAAATTGTCTGAATTCATTAAAAGGAGTGTTTATGCGCTGGCATCAGAAGGAAATACATGAAGTTGTTGGAGATTTAAGGACATCCCTTCAAGGCTTGTCTTCGGAGGATGCACGGAAGCGGTTTGAAGAGTACGGCCCCAATGAATTAAAAGAGAAAAAGAAAAAGACACCTTTCATGATGTTCCTTGACCAGTTCAAGGACTTCATGATCCTTGTCCTCATAGCTGCCGCTGTCATATCAGGGATTGTTGGGGACCCTGAAGATACGATCGCGATAATAGTTATAGTGTTGCTTAATGCAGTGATCGGCTTTGTGCAGGAATACAGGGCTGAAAAGGCCATGTCAGCGCTCAAGAAGATGTCTGCACCGTTTGCTACTGTTATAAGAGAAGGGATGCCTTCGAACATTCCTGCTTCTGAACTCGTGCCGGGAGACGTAGTTATGCTTGAGGCAGGGAAGGTGGTGCCTGCCGACATGAGGCTCTCTGAGGCTGCACAGCTCAGGATAGAGGAAGCAGCGCTTACCGGGGAGTCTGTGCCTGTGGAGAAGCATTTCAAGTCTTTGCATGACGAGTCGTTGCCGCTTGGCGACAGGAAGAACATGGCATACAAGGGTACATTTGTCACATCTGGCCGGGGCACGGGAATTGTTATAGCAACCGGCATGGACACCGAACTCGGCAGGATAGCAACCATGCTTCAGGAAGAAAAAGAGGTGAAGACGCCTCTTCAGAAAAGACTTGCTGCTTTTGGTCAGAAGCTCGCCATTGCAGTAATTGCAATATGCGTTGTTGTCTTTACCTTCGGTGTCATGAGAGGAGAAGAACCGCTCCTGATGCTGCTTACAGCCATCTCCCTTGCTGTTGCGGCGATTCCCGAGGCTCTCCCTGCCGTTATAACCATATCACTTGCTCTCGGCGCAAAGAAGATGGTCAGGCAGAATGCATTGATACGGAAACTGCCTGCCGTAGAGACACTCGGCTCAGTCACATATATCTGCTCTGACAAGACGGGCACCCTTACTTTGAACAAAATGACGGTGGAAGCTGTGTATGTCGACAGCAGCTTATTGAGGAGTGGGGAGTTAGGAGTTAGGAGCCGGGAAGAAAAATCCGAAGCTTCACACTTCACTCCTCGAACATTGCTTATGACAGCGCTTGCAATAAGCAATGATGCGCAGATAGATGCCAGTGGAAGCATAATAGGCGACCCAACAGAAATAGCATTGTATAACATCGCAAAAGACTGCGGTTTTGCTAAAGAGATTCTCGAAAAGGAATTAGTGCGGGTTGCGGAAATCCCCTTTGATTCTGACAGAAAGCTGATGACGACTTTCCATAAGATGCAAGACACAGGATACAGGATACAGGATGATAAAAATCGGGCATCTTATATTTCGTTCACAAAGGGCGCAATCGAATCACTTATAGAGAAATCAGAAAATATACTCACATCCGGGGGGTTAGCCCCTATCGATATGAAAGAGATGCACAGGGTGAGCGAAAAGATGGCATCCGAGGGCCTCAGGGTTTTATGCATTGCCATGAGACAATGGGATTCTGTGCCGGAAGATCTCTCCTCTGAAAACACAGAAACAGGTCTTACCATTCTCGGACTGGTCGGCATGATGGACCCGCCGAGGGAAGAGGCTAAAGAGGCTGTTGCGCTCTGCAAGACAGCAGGCATTAAGCCGGTCATGATAACAGGAGACCATCCTCTTACAGCAAGGGCTATAGCAAAGAGGCTCGGCATTCTTGATGATGATGACCATAAATCGATCATTACCGGAAGGGAACTCGAAAAACTGCCTCTTGATGAATTTGAGGAAAGGGTTGGGCATATAAGGGTATACGCAAGGGTGGCTCCTGAACAGAAATTAAAGATAATCAAGGCGCTGCAGGATAAAGGCCAGTTTGTTGCCATGACAGGCGACGGTGTAAATGATGCGCCTGCTTTGAAAAGAGCGGATATAGGCGTAGCCATGGGTATAACCGGAACCGATGTTTCAAAAGAGGCAGCGCATATGATACTCCTTGATGACAACTTCGCCACTATTGTTAAGGCGGTTAAAGAAGGGAGGCGCATATTTGATAATATACGCAAGTTCATTAAATATACCATGACGAGTAATTCAGGCGAAATCTGGACAATATTCCTTGCGCCGTTTTTCGGGCTGCCCATACCCCTTCTGCCGATCCATATATTATGGATAAACCTTGTTACTGACGGACTTCCGGGTCTTGCTCTTGCTGCAGAATCGTCGGAAAAAGGTGTTATGAACAGGCCGCCGAGACACCCGCAGGAAAGCATATTCGCGCATGGTCTGGGCATACATATAATCTGGGTAGGTTTGCTCATGGGTTTTGTATCATTGTTTACCCAGGCATGGTTCATAAAGACAGAAGATGCGCACTGGCAGACAATGGTCTTTACAGTTTTGTGTCTGAGTCAGATGGGGCATGTGCTTGCAATAAGATCTGACACGGAATCTCTTTTTACACAGGGCCTTTTTTCCAACAAGCCGCTTGTAGGGGCTTTCATCCTGACTTTTGCCCTGCAAATGGCAACCATATATGTGCCTTTCTTAAATCCCATATTTAAGACAGAGCCTCTGACATTCAATGAATTGGTGTTTACACTCGTCCTTTCATCTGTGGTATTCTTTGCAGTGGAGATAGAGAAGCTGATAAGGAGGAAAAAGCATGTCTGATATTGTAATGGAAACTAATTTTAAAGATGTAAAACTTGTCAGGCGCGGGAAGGTGAGGGATGTCTATGAGGTTGATGATTATCTTTTGATTGTAGCCACGGACAGGGTTTCTGCCTTTGATGTTGTGCTGCCAAACGGCATTCCTGACAAGGGTAAAGTCTTAACTCAAATATCCATTTACTGGTTTAACCAGATGAAAGATATAATTGAAAACCACATTGTTGCAACTGATGTAAAAGACTACCCTCAAATACTTCATAAATATAAAGACATGCTCGAAGGCAGGAGCATGTTTGTCAGAAAGGCAAAGCCCATGCCTGTGGAATGCATTGTGAGGGGCTATCTTTCAGGCTCGGGATGGAAAGAGTATAAAGAGAAGGGAACGGTCTGCGGCATAAAACTCCCTGAAGGTCTTGTTGAATCGTCGAGGCTCGATGAGCCTATATTTACGCCGAGCACAAAGGCAGAAGAGGGGCATGACATAAATATAAGTTTTGATGAGATGAAAAAGATAGTTGGAGATGATATTGGAGAAAAGTTAAAGGATACCAGCCTTAAAGTTTACAGAAAAGGTAGGGAGCTGGCAGAAAAGAAAGGTATCATTATTGCCGATACAAAGATGGAGTTTGGAATATATGAGAGTAAATTGATTTTGATCGATGAGTTACTTACACCAGATTCATCACGCTTCTGGTCAATAAAGGATTATCAGCCCGGAAAAGGACAGGACAGCTTTGACAAGCAGATTGTGCGCGATTATCTCCTCACGCTGGATTGGAATCAGGCCTATCCCGGACCAAGGCTTCCTGAAGATATTGTGCAGAAAACAGCGGCAAGATACAGGGAGATACTGGAGATACTGACGAGATAGGATGAACAATTTCCAAAAATTGCTCGACATAATGTCAGCCCTTCGTTCCGAGAACGGATGCCCGTGGGATAAGGAGCAGACGAGGGAATCCTTAAAGCCTTTTTTGATAGAAGAGACTTACGAAGTGCTTGAGGCGCTTGATGAAGATGATCCCGAAAAGATAAAGGAAGAGCTTGGAGACCTCTTATTTCAGATTGTTTTTCACTGCCAGATGGCAAGGGAGAGGGGCGAGTTTGATATAGATGATGTGATTAAAAAAATTAGCGATAAGATGATAGCGAGACATCCACATGTTTTTGGCGAGGAAAAATTCGAGACATCCGAAGAAGTTTTAAGGCAGTGGGAAGAAAGGAAAAGGGAAGAAGGAAAGCTCAGGGAATCAATCCTCGAAGGCATTCCCAAGGAACTTCCCTCCCTTCTCAGGGCGCAGAGGCTTCAGGCGAGGGCAGCTAAAGTAGGATTTGACTGGAATCGTGTGGAAGATGTGATGGAAAAGCTGGATGAAGAATTGAAAGAGTTCGGAGCAGCTTTGAAAAGCAAGAGCCAGAAAGAGATAGAGGATGAGCTTGGAGATGTGTTCTTTGTCCTTGTGAATGTTTCAAGGTTTGTCGGGGTTAATCCTGAAGATGCCTTGAGAAAGACGATCAGCAAGTTCATCTCCCGCTTCCGTTATATTGAGATGAAAGCAGCGGATGCCGGCAAAAGCCTGTCGGACATGACCTTGGAAGAAATGGATGCATTGTGGGACGAGGCAAAAAAAACAGTAATTTCCCCTTTGACATTTTGAATTGCCTCATGTTATAAAATCGCATCCCAACGCTTTGTCAAGGGATTCAGCAAGCCTGCTTTGCAGGTAAAAAAAGGAGGTTTTAGTAGTATGGCTTTTGAAGGAAAAGTTAAGTGGTTCAACGAATCCAAGGGTTTTGGCTTTATCCAGCAGGATAACGGAGCGGATGTCTTTGTGCATTACTCTTCAATTGCAGGTAATGGTTTCAAGACATTAGCCGAAGGTCAGAGAGTTAAGTTCGACATCGTTGAAGGCGACCGCGGACCAAAGGCTACAAACGTAGTAAAAATCTAACCAGATCAGGGCCCGTCATCGGGCCCTTTCAATACCTCTCAAGAAATTAAACCCAAAATTATGTACGTATTGCTTCATATGGCAGCAGGTGTGCATCAAAGACTTTACAAAGTCGTTGTTCTTTGTACATACCAGAAGACTATTAACGCCTTTACCTAAATAGAGAGCAATGTAGTAGGTGACGGATTCAAGAGTACGTTTTATAATGTTCCAAAAGTGTAAAGTCTTTTCAGCACACCTGCTGCCATACATTGCTCAATTCAGGTTAAAGTTTCTAAGCCGTGCCTGACATGCATAAAATCGCCTTATATTAAGTTGTATATTCCTTGCCTTTTCTTGTATCTTAATAAATTATGCGTTTGCCGGAATGGATTAAAACAAAGGCATCAGGGCTTCATGGCACAAAGACCCTTTTGAGGAGCCACGGTCTCTCCACGGTATGCGAAGAGGCGAGGTGTCCAAACAAAGGGCATTGTTTCTCAAAGCCCACTGCGACATTCATGATACTGGGAGATCATTGCACAAGGGACTGCGGTTTCTGCTCCGTGAAGTCTGGCAATCCAGCATTTGTGGATGCTGAAGAGCCTGAAAGGGTTGCAGAGGCTGCGTATGAGATGGGGCTAAGATATGTTGTTATTACATCTGTTACAAGGGATGATCTGCCTGATGGAGGGGCACTGCAGTTTGCGGAAACCGTTAGAGCCGTAAAGAACAAACTCCCTGATACAAAGGTGGAAGTGCTTACTCCTGATTTTAAAGGAGATGTGAACTCTTTGAAAACTGTACTTGATGCAGGGCCTGATGTATTCAACCATAATGTGGAGACAGTAAAAAGGCTCTATGATGTAGTGAGACCGCAGGCAGATTATGAGTGTTCATTGGACGTCCTGAAAAATGCCAAAAGCATAGCCCCTGAAATCAAGACAAAATCAGGACTGATGCTCGGACTTGGCGAAACCATGAATGAGGTTATAGAGCTGTTTAATGACCTGAGAAGGGCAGGATGTGATTTCTTGACGATAGGGCAGTATCTAAGACCTTCAAAAAAGAATCTGCCTGTTGTAGAATACATAAGACCGGAAGTGTTTGAAGAGTTAAAGGAAGCAGCCCTCGAAATGGGGTTCGAATTTGTCGCAGCAGGACCGCTGGTGAGAAGCTCGATGAATGCAGAGGATATGTATAGGAGGAATAATGTTTGAGTTTAACAGGATTAAGAGACTGCCGCCTTATGTGTTTGCTATTGTCAATACATTGAAGATGGAATACAGGAGAAAGGGCGAGGACATTATCGACCTTGGCATGGGCAATCCAGATATGCCTGCACCAAAGCATGTTATTGATAAGCTTTGCGAGGCTGCCCATAATCCGAGGAACCACAGGTATTCTGCGTCAAAGGGAATAACCCAGTTGAGGGTGGCGATTACCGAATGGTACAAAAGGAGATATGATGTTGATTTAGACCCGGAGACTGAGGCTGTTGTCACCATAGGCTCAAAGGAAGGGCTTTCTCACCTTGCCCTTGCCACTGTTCAGCCGGGCGATGTTGTCATGACGCCGACACCTGCTTATCCGATACATCCATACAGCGTGATAATCGCAGGAGGCGAGATCAGCAGTATCCCGATAGGACCCGGGATGGACTTCTTTGAAGAGATGGAGAAGACATTTAAAAAGACATGGCCGAGACCGAAGATGCTGATAATCAACTTCCCTCACAATCCTACAACGCAGGTTGTGGAAGGACTCGACTTCTTCAAGAAGGTTGTGGATTTTGCAAAGGAAAATAACATCATCGTCATTCATGATTTTGCGTATGCAGACCTTGTTTTCGATGATTATAAGGCTCCGAGCTTTCTTCAGGTTCCTGGCGCAAAGGATGTGGGTGTTGAATTCTTCTCTTTGACAAAGAGTTATTCTATGGCAGGATGGAGGGTAGGTTTCTGCTGCGGCAATAAGGATGTTGTCGGCGCCCTTATAAAGATAAAGAGTTATCTCGATTACGGTATGTTTCAGCCGATACAGATTGCGAGCATTGTAGCTTTAAGAGGGCCGCAGGACTGTGTTGAGGAATACAGAAGGATCTATGAATCACGCAGGAATGTCCTGATAAAGGGACTGAACAATGCAGGATGGAGGGTGGAGTCTCCAAAGGCAACAATGTTTGTCTGGGCAGAGATACCGGAGTCGTTTAAAAAGATGGGCTCCCTTGAGTTCTGCAAATATCTTATTACAGAGGCAAAGGTCGCTGTGTCTCCGGGTATCGGCTTTGGCGAGGGCGGAGACAATTATGTGCGGTTTGCCCTTGTGGAAAACGAGCACAGGATAAAACAGGCTGTTGCTGGAATAAAAAAGGTGCTTAATAGAGGTTAGCGATGGCAAGAGATAAGATTTCTGTCGGCATAATAGGCTTTGGAACAGTAGGCACGGGCACAGCGAGGATACTGCTCGAAAACAGCAATCTTATTAAAAAAAGGACAGGAGTAGAGTTTATCCTTAAAAGGATTGCAGACCTCGATATAAAAAAGGACAGGGGTATAAAGATTCCCGAAGGTGTACTTACTACAGATGCCAATGCCATCATCAATGATCCTGATATAGACATAGTTGTTGAGCTTATGGGAGGGATCCGTCCTGCAAAGGACTTCATGCTTCAGGCAATAAAAAACAAGAAACATGTTGTTACCGCAAACAAGGCATTGCTTGCAACAGAGGGAAATGAGATATTTGCCGAGGCTGAGAATAACGGAGTTGAAGTTGGATTCGAGGCATCTGTTGCAGGAGGGATACCAATAATAAAGGTCTTAAGAGAAGGGCTTGTTGCAAACAACATAGTTGCTGTTTATGGAATTATTAACGGCACATCCAATTACATACTCACAAAAATGACCGATGAGAAAGTGGAATTCGCTGATGCATTAAAGGAGGCCCAGAGGCTCGGCTATGCAGAGGCTGACCCTACATTCGACATTGAAGGAATAGACAGTGCACACAAACTCACCATACTTTCATCTCTATCTTATGGTATTCCGCTTATGTACGATGAAGTATATAAAGAGGGAATTACAAAGATTACCGCACAGGATATAGAATTCGCATCGGAGCTTGGATATAAAATAAAGCTCCTTGCTATAACAAAGTTATCAGATGGCGGGGTAGAGATGAGGGTTCACCCCACAATGATACCAAATGAGTACCTGATCTCAAAGGTTGACGGAGTGTTCAATGCCGTTTATGTGGAAGGCGATGCTGTAGGCGCAACAATGTATTATGGAAGGGGAGCAGGCGATATGCCGACAGGAAGCGCTGTAGTAGCTGATATAGTTGATATCGGGAAAAAAATAATCAGAAGTCAGAAGTCAGAAGTCAGAAGTCAGAAAGAGAGTTCTGAATTCAAAATTAAGAAGATGGAAGATGTGGAGAGCATGTATTATTTCAGGTTTTCTGCGCTGGACAAGCCGGGCGTTCTTTCGAAAATATCCGGTATACTCGGCAATTACAATATAAGCATTGCGTCTGTGATCCAGAAGGGCAGGAGGATAGGCGGCTCTGTCCCCCTTGTTGTGCTTACGCATGGTGCAAGGGAGAAGGATGTGTTGAATGCAATAAGGGAAATAGACAATCTGCCAGTTGTTTCTGATAAGACTTTGTTTATAAGAGTAGAGGGGAAAGAAGAATAATGAGAGGCAACACATGGAAGATATCAAGATTGACAAAAAGATAAATATCAAGGGGCTGATATGCCCGTATACATTTGTTAAGTCAAAGATCGCCATTGAAGGTATGGAAGTTGGAGAGGTGCTCGAGATACTCCTTGATTATGAAGAGGCATCGAGGAGCATACCAAAGTCCATGGAAGACCACGGGCATAAGGTATTGAAGGTAGAGAAGATAAATGATACAGACTGGACAATAGTGGTAAGGAAAGAAAAGGAATAGGGAGGAAGTCACTATGGAATTTACAGAAGACCAGTTGCAGAGATACAGCCGCCATATAATACTGCCCGAGGTCGGCGGCAAAGGGCAGAAGAAGATACTTAATGCAAAAGTATTTATTGTCGGCGCAGGAGGACTTGGATGCCCTGTCGGGTATTATCTCGCTGCTGCAGGTGTGGGGACTATTGGAATGATAGACAATGATACCGTTGAATTGAGCAACCTCCAGAGGCAGATAGCACATAACACGAAGAAGATAGGTGTTCATAAGGTTGATTCTGCAAAGGAGACATTTGAGTCATTAAATCCCGATGTTAAGGTGATAGGCATAAAGGACCGGATTTCAAAGGATAACATCAAGGATTTGATAAAGGACTACGACATTGTTGTTGACGGAAGCGATAATTTCCCGACAAGGTATCTTGTAAATGATGCATGCGTGATGCTCAAAAAGCCTCTTGTCAGTGGCGCAATATTAAGATTTGAAGGTCAGGTTACAACAATCCTTCCTGGAGAAGGCCACTGCTACAGATGCCTTTTTGAAGAGATGCCGCCTCCGGGCCTTGTTCCTTCTTGTCAGGAAGCTGGAGTCTTAGGTGCAATAACAGGCGTTGTAGGAGCCCTTCAGGCCACGGAGGTTTTGAAGCTGATACTCGGAAAGGGAGATATCTTGAAAAACACGCTTCTGATATACGATGCTTTGAAGGTGAATTTCAGGCGTGTGAAAGTGCCGAAGAATTCTGACTGTCCTGTATGCAGCGAAAATCCGACTATCACTGAACTGCAGGACTATGATGCAGGGTATTGCAGGATATAGATCAGCCAAGAGCGGCATATGACGTGGTGAAAATTACTGTATTTTTTTCTTGGATGCAGATGCCTTTAAATAGTTTAGGATTGAATTGCGTCTGAATGAAGAAATTCCATTCCCTCTTCATATATAGACGACCTCTTTCAGTATGCCTTTCTTGGTTTCAGGACGAATTCCACTGCGGCAAGTCATAGTCATTAATTTTCCCTTTGAAAATTTTATCGGATGTGCTATATTTTGAGCATGAACCGGGAAATCGGAAATTCATACAGCAGAAAAGAATAAACTACTATAATGCCGGAAATATGCAGATTTTTTGGAATTATCATTAGAATGTTCTTTGATGAGCATGACCCGCCGCATTTCCATGCTGAGTATCAGGGCAGCAAAGCGGTTTTTGATTTCAGCGGCAATATGATAAAGGGAAACTTAAATTCAAAAAACAGCGACAAAACTGGTGAGAGAATGGATAGACCTTCGTCTCTCTGAACTCGAAGAGGATTGGGAATTAGCAAGGGCAGGTAAGGAGACAAAGAAGATAGCTCCATTATCATGAGGTGAATTATGTGGAATATGAATGATGTAAAGGAGATTGAATACAAGGAAAAGTATATCTACCGCATTGTTTTTGATGACGGCACGAGCGGCGATGTTGATTTTTCCGAATATATAGGCAAAGGCCCTGTTTTTGAGCCGCTCGGGGATTTAGACTTTTTTAAACGAGCAGTCATTGACGGCGGAACTATTGCGTGGCCAAATGGGGCCGATATAGCGCCTGAGACATTATACGAAAAGATAAAGTGCGAACAGGCCGCTTCTCATGTTGCAGTGTAACTGTAGGGAAAGTGATACTGTCTCACCCGTCGTCATATCAAGTATATATCATTGGTTATTCAAATCGCTATCTTTATGGGTAAAATATTAAAAATCTGTAGTCTATGTAATGCAAAAAGAAAAGAAGTAAAAGAAACGCTATATGGCGCGTTGATGTGTAAAGACTGCCATGCATTGCTCTCACTTTACGGGGTAAAAATTGAAAAAGAAGATATAGATAAAATGGCAGAAGCCTCTCGGGATTATTGGGGAGACTATTTTAAAAAGAGATCAAAACAGGTCGAAGAAGAATATAAAGGGAGAGAACTTATTTCGCCAACAATGGAACGCCTTAATAAAAAGATAGGCTCAGAGGCGTTAAGTATTTTTTAAAAATTATGGATTTTGTCAATTATATTACTTTATTTTTTTAAGTATGAACGTATTTCAATAATTATATTTCTTCACTGCTGTCCAAAATAATCTGAAATCACAAAATCAATCCTTGTAAAATAAGG
>NZ_DAIOFX010000050.1:11302-14813 GCF_036745535.1 Dissulfurispira sp. | reverse complement strand
GCAGGCGTTATCTCCAGATGACGGCCATTGACAATGATATTCATATTTTCCTCCTTATTCGTATATCTTCCTCTGATTCTGGGGTGGAATCTTCAATTCCTCCCGATATTTTGCAACTGTCCTTCGCGCAATTGTGATGTTCTGGTTCTTCAACCTGTCGGCTATCATTTGATCGCTCAGGGGCTTTTTGGGATCCTCCTCCGAAACAATCTTTTTAATAATGTCCTTCACAGAGGTAGACGAAACCTCGCCTGTCTCTGACTGGATTGCACTGCTGAAAAAGAACCTGAAACTAAAGACCCCGTGGTTACATGCAAGGAATTTGTTCGATGTCACCCTGCTTACCGTGCTTTCATGCATATTAATATCGGATGCCACATCCCTGAGATTCAAAGGCCTCAGGGATTGAACTCCTATGTCGAAAAATGCCTTTTGAAATTTCAGGATGCTTTCAGAAACCTTATATATTGTCCTGTTTCTCTGGTCGAGGCTCTTTATCAACTCGGTGGCAAGTCTCAGCTTCTCCTTTAAAAATTCCCTCTCTTCCTTTGTAAGGGATTCCTTCCTCAAGAGGAGCTTACGGTAGCTGCTGTTCAGCCGCAACCTCGGCATGCCGTCTTCGTTCAGGATTATCTGGTACCCTTCTTCGGTCTTTGATATAAAGACATCGGGCACTATGTAATTGGTTTCAATGTTGGAAAAACTTGTGGCAGGCCTCGGATCGAGTCCTTCTATTATCTTGACAGCGGCTATTATATCGTCCATGGGCGAGTTGTATTGTTTTGCTATGTTGCTGTATTTCTTTTTCTGCAAATCTTCCATATTGTTAATGATTATCTTCTCAACCAGAGTGCCGCTCAGGTTTAAGGCCTTAAGCTGCAATAAGAGGCACTCCTTCAGATCCCGTGCGCCAACGCCGGGAGGGTCAAAGCCCTGAACAAGCGCAATAGCAGACCTCACTGTATCGATATCCGCACCGGTGACAGATGCCAGTTCCTCATCCGTAGCCCTGAGATAGCCGTCTTCGTCGATATTGCCGATTACTGCCTCTGCGACCCTTCTTATTCCATCATCTGCCGTGCTCAATCTCAATTGCCAGAGTAAATGGTCGTACAGATCCGGCTTCTTGGAACAAAAGAGCTCATATGACGGTTGTTCTTCGATGTCCGGCGTAAAATAACCGAGGTCCCTGCCGTCGCTGCTCCTTTCTTCAAAATATTCATCGACGCTGAAGTTCATAAGACCCTCAAGAGGTATTTCGGCGTCATCGGCAGCGATGGATGGAGTGGTATCCTCAATGGTATGCTCCTCCATTTCCGGCTCTTCAAATTCTTCTTCCAGAAAAGGATTCTCTATAAGCTCGTTGTTCAATGTCTGGGCGAGTTCGAGCTGGGGCATCTGCAAAAGCTTGATAGTCTGCTGGAGTTGCGGCGTAAGGATGAGCTTTTGAGCGAGTCTTAAGTCTAATCTGCTTTCCAGTGCCATTATAATTTACTCCGTAAATTCAAATCCCAAATTCTAAATCCCGAACCCGAATAATATATAAAAAATTTGTTTAGGATTTCGTGCTTTGAATTTAGAATTTTCATAATTTAAAATCTTCTCCTAAATATGCCTCTTTTACAGACGGATTTCTTATCAGGTCATCCGGCGTTCCCTCGGCTAAAATCTTACCGTTGCTGATGATATATGCCCTGTCCGTAATTGAGAGGGTCTCCCTTACATTATGGTCTGTTATAAGGATGCCGAGTCCCTTTGATTTCAGATACGTCAGCATCTTTTTCAATTCGATTATCGCAATAGGGTCAACGCCGGCAAAGGGCTCGTCAAACAACATAAACATCGGCTTTAAGGCAATAGCCCTCGCAATCTCGGCACGTCTCCTCTCTCCACCGGAAAGCCGGTATCCATCCCTGTCGGCGAAATTTGTCAAATTGAATTCTTCAAGGAGCCTGTCGACCTCTCCCTGTATGCCTCCGCTATTCCCGTTTGATCTTCCCATTCCGCTTATCTCAAGAACAGCCTTCAGGTTTTCCCTCACGGTCAATTTTCTGAATATCGACGGCTCCTGGGGCAGATAGCCGATACCCTTTCGTGCCCGCTGATACATCGGAAGCCTTCTTATATCATCCCCATCGAGTGTAATGTCGCCCTGCTCAGGACGTATCATACCCACCACCATGTAAAAGGTCGTGGTCTTCCCTGCGCCGTTTGGGCCGAGGAGTCCCACTATCTCGCCTGTCCTGACAGATATGTTCACATCACGCACCACGTATCTCTTGCCGTATGCCTTGGACAGACCTTTTATTTCAAGGACATGGTTCATAATCCGATCAATTCTGAAGCACGGAACTCGTGAAGTCAGCGCTAAGGAAGCCTCTCCTTCTGTACTTTGTCGCTTTCGCCTCTCCGCTCTATTAACAAGACCTTGCTGTTTTCGACTATGGAGCGGTCATCCTTCATAAAATATATCATCTTTGTGCCTGTCACCACATTTTCACCCTCGGTTGCCCTCGGCTCTCCCGTGAATATAATCTTTTCTTCAGGCTCGGCAAAATAAGTGGCGAATTTGGATGTTACAACGCGTTCCCCTTTTATAAGCTTGACATTCCCCTCGGCATCGATCCGTTTAATATTGCTACTCCCCTTCTCTTCCGAATAATACACCAGCATCTTATCGGCAAACAGGGTCATCTCTCCCTTCCTTGCCACGACTGATTTCTCAAAGAGGGCGGTCTTGGCCTTATTGTCTGCAGTCAGGATTTCCGAGGTTATGACAGTAGGTTCTTTCGATACACTCTTTTTTTCCTGAGCAAAAGTTATATTGGGCGATAGGCAATAGGCAATAGACAATAGACATAAAAAAATAAATATTCCTATAGCCCATCGCCTATAGCCTATAGCCTGCTTTTTATTTTCCATAAAAAACCGCCTTTACATTTTTTTTCAGTGTCGCCTTGTCAGTTGTTGCTGTCATAGTATCTCCTTCTGCAAAAAACCTCTTTCCAACAATCTGAACCCTTTCATCGGAAAGTATCTCATTTTTCGAAGAATCCCAGAACAATGTGCTCGCCACAATTTCATAATCCTTGGTAAAGGCGTTTATATTTCCATCTATCTTCAGATTCCTGTTTTCAATATCATACATACCGCCGTTGGATGTAAGGGTAAGCTCTTTTTCAGGAAATATTATCTTCAGGTTATCGAGCTTTATATCATTGTTCGTTAAAAACACGGCTTTTTCAGAATTCAGTATCCACTTGACGAGTCCTGCCTTCTTCTGCGTAATGCTCACTTCATCCATATACGAATTATCGCCAAGACGCAATTTGATCTTCGCATCTTTTTCCTGGTTTAAATAAACTATCAATACTGTCAGAAGAAAGAGGGAAGCACAAACAAATAAAATTTTTTTCATATAAAAATTTTACCACAGCATGGCTGTCTTGTAAAGGCAAATTACATGCCAATTGGATAAATAGATAAATAGGGACAATTAAATAATTAAATA
>NZ_DAIOFX010000050.1:0-11202 GCF_036745535.1 Dissulfurispira sp. | reverse complement strand
AATTAAATAGGGACAGCGACCATTTAAAGTTGAGGCCAGAATCAGAAAACGGGCGCTGTCCCTAATAACCTCTAAAATAGGCTATAAATGAAAGTCGCCAATTGCCTATCGTCCATTGCCTATTGCCTGTCTCATCACTTCCACAGGCGGCATTATTCCTGTCCATATCTCGAATGCAAAAACACCCTGATAGAGAAGCATACCAAGGCCGTCCATGGTCTTGCAGCCTATTTTCGACGCCTCTCGCAAAAGAGGAGTCTCTTTATATATCAGATCGCAAACCATATGATTCTTATTAATCAGTGGTACATCAACAGGCATCGGGTCATCAGGCTTCAATCCGAGGGGTGTTGCATTTATAATAATGTCTATTCCTGAAAAAAAATCTTTATCCTTGACTGACCTTGCACCCGCAAGGGAAACATTCCCTTTGAGCTTGTTAAGGTGCTCTTTTAATGAATCGGCCTTTTTATCGTCGACATCAAAAAGATGAACTTCCGATGCCTCTTTACAGAGATAATAGCCTATGGCGCGGGAGGCGCCTCCAGCACCGACAATAAGGATTTTTTTATCCCTGACATCTATACCTGCCTCGGATAAAGACTGCATAAAGCCCTTGCCGTCTGTGTTGTATCCTGTCAGTTTGCCATTATCATTTTTTATAGTATTAACAGCGCCGATGAATGACGCCTCTTCACTGATTTCATCCAGAAAAGGCATAACATTTTCTTTGTGAGGAACAGTAACATTTACACCGCTTAAACTTAATGCCCTGATGGCCTTCACTGCATCTCCTAATAAATCCGGTCTCACGGAAAAGGTCACATAGCAGTAATCAAGATTCAAATGCTCAAAGGCAGCATTGTGCATCGCGGGTGAAAGACTGTGCTCCACGGGATAGCCGAAAAGCCCTGTCACCTTTGTCTTTCCGCTTATGTTCATAAACCCTCCTTCGAAATTGCGTCAACGAGACCCTTTGGTGTTGATTCAATAACCACTGCCTTTACTCCGAGCACATCTTCTATATCCTGCCTCGATACATCGTCAAGGAATACCTCATCCCTTTCCCGCATAACGACATCGGGGATAAGCAGAACATCGTCCTTCTTAACAATGCCCGATAGGGATTTAATCACGTCCCTTCCTGTGAGAAGTCCTGTCACCGTTATGCTTTGACCGAAGAATGCATTCTCCACAGATATTGCCTTTATGCCGATTCCATCCTTAATGAGCTTATCGATAAATCTCGAAAGATACGGATAAAAAGAAACACCCGTAAAGGTGACGAACATCTTCTTTTTCGATGCACGCGGCGCCTTTATCCTCTTTGCCTGATGAAGGAAAACCGGCACCATGCCTACCCCGTTTTCTATCTGCGGGAGCTCCCCATAATGCTCCAGCGGCGGGAACTGTATCTCCGCTTTTATATATAACTCGTCCGCTGCATAGACAATGTTGTCTCCATGTTTTCTCTTAAATCTGGTCTGGAGTTTCTGGATTGTCCCGATTGCCTTGGCCGCATCCTCCTTTTCCACCGGCTTTAGTACCTTCTTTCTGTGTGCCGTCATCCCAACAGGAACCACAGCTATGGATGCCACGTATGGATAATATTTATAGAGATCGGTTATGGTCTTTTCGAGGTTCTTGCCGTCATTATAACCCGGGCAAAGGACTATCTGGGTATGCATCCTTATTTTATGCGAGGCAAGGAACTTTATTTCCCTCAGAATGTCAGAGGCGTGCGGATTGCCGATCAGTTTGTTCCTTATCTCGGTATTAGTTGAATGCACAGAGATATACAGGGGGCTGAGCCTCTGCTCCACAATCCTCTTTTTATCCGCATCCGAAAGATTAGTCATGGTAATGTAGTTACCATAGAGGAAAGACATCCTGTAATCTTCATCCTTAATATATAGGGATCTCCTCAATCCCCGTGGAAGCTGGGCAACAAAACAGAATATGCAGTTGTTTCTGCATGTCTTAATCTTAAATGGCTTAAGTACGATACCAAGTCCGGAGCAACCTGCCTCATCCATCTGCATAGCGACCGTCATCTTTTCTTTGTTTCTCTGTATGAGGAAGCTTGCCTTTGGTTCATTGCCGTAAAACAGCAGGTCTATTTCGTCCCTGACCTCATGGCTGTTTATGGCAACAAGCCTGTCACCTGACTGCAGCCCTGCCTTTTCTGCAATGCTCCCCTTTTCTATCTCTTCAATTTCTATACCGCAACTATTTCTCACTTGCCTGTTTTAGCACATAAGGGGGGACTCTGTCCCCCTTATGAAATCCCCCTTTCACATAGCTGACTGCTTCAACCCTTTATAAATATACTGTATTCCGGAAACAATCGTTAATACTGCAACCGTCCAGAACATCAAGCCTGCAGGAGGTGGAATATAATTCACATTGATAGACAAAAGCGTATATGCAATGAGTATCAACTGCGATGCAATGGCTGCCTTGCCGATTATTGACGGCTCTATCTTTGTTATGTGCGCAGACAGATACAACAAAATCCATCCCAGCACCACGATCACATCACGGCTTATAACGGTTATGGTCAGCCACAGCGGTATCCAGTCATAAACAGAAAAGAGTATAAATGATGTCACAAGAAGGGATTTATCTGCAAGAGGGTCGAGGAATGCCCCTAATTTTGTCTTCTGTTTTGTCATCCTCGCCATGAGACCGTCAAGTGCATCGGAAACAGCGGCAAATATAAATAGAAACAATGCATAACCGTATCTCTTATAAATCAGCGCGGTTACAAAGGCAGGGATGATAATGATCCTGACAAAGGTAATGATATTGGGGATATTGACAACATTCATGGCATATTAAAAGGGATGCCCGTAAATTTCAGATATACTCCCATCTTTTTGTAACACTCGGTTTTAACTGCTGACTGCTGACTGCCGACTGCTGTTAAAAGCATCTGCGAATGGCACTTTTCGAGCTTGAAATCATGCCCATCGGCACTATGAAGGGCAAAAAGAAATTTCTTTTCGGCAATGCCCTTTCTGCCTTCCATAAACATTACTTCTCCAAGTGTCAGATTGCAGTATATGATCCCTCTCGGATCCTTTGTCTTTTTAAAATTCCTCAGGGCCTTTGTTATATAGAACTTGGCATTGGCGAAATCCATCTTCATCTTATGCACATTGGCAAGGCTCCAGAGCGTATAGGAATAGCTGACAACATCCCCTATCTCTTCATAAAGTGCTGTTGCCTTTTCAAAATGTCTTAAGGCATCCTTGTAATTGTCAAGCATCCTACAGGCATTGCCGATGCCGCAGTGGGAATAGGCAATACCGAATTTGTCTTTGAGATTCCTGAATGTCTCGTTTGCCTGCTTATAGTAATTCATTGACTCTTTAAATTTGCCTGCAATCCTGTGTGCACCGCCAAGTCCGCACAATGAATAAGCCACTCCTGATGTATCCTTTGCACTTGAGAATATATTCTTTGACTCGTTGAATTTTTTAATAGCCCTTGTAATATCGCCCGCAACCCT
The DNA here is from genome assembly GCF_036745535.1 of Dissulfurispira sp. NCBI lineage: Bacteria > Pseudomonadati > Nitrospirota > Thermodesulfovibrionia > Thermodesulfovibrionales > Dissulfurispiraceae > Dissulfurispira > Dissulfurispira sp. The sequence continues at coordinate 7,688 of NZ_DAIOFX010000050.1, read as the reverse complement.
CAAGGCGCCTGCCTCTGCCCATAAAGAAAATGCAGTCCCCCTTTTGTCCTTCTCTTTCTCGTAAATCTTTCTTGCGGCAGATATAAACCTTATGGCATCCCTCCACATCCCCATTGCCCGTAAAGACAAACCCATTCCCGCCATACAGTCAGCAGCAGTCAACTTATTCCCCAATGCCTCGGATGCCTCCAGTGCATCCTCGTAATTCTTCACAGCCTTATCAAAGTTTCCTGTCATCCTGTAGATATCGGCCATGGCAATGGTGGAATCGAGAGCGCCGTCAAGGATACCGTGCCTCTTACTGATTGAGAGTGCCTTTTTAAAAAGCATAAGGGAATCTTTATATTCAGCTTTCTCCCTTAATATCTCGGCTTGCCTGATCAATTCATATATCTTGTCTTCCATATCTCTATTTCAACATCTCCCTCAGCCGTTTCATTAAGACCCCATAATCCTCTGAATTGAAAAATGCAGAGCCCATAACAAGAATATCAGCGCCTGCCAGAGCTATTTCCTTGGCATTGTCGGGCTTTACTCCGCCGTCCACCTCTATGAGGACATTAAATCCCCTCTCTTTAATGATGTTTCTCGATGACTTTATCTTGTCCAGCACATAGGGTATAAATTCCTGTCCGCCAAAACCAGGATTGACCGACATCAAGAGCACCATATCAAGGTCTGGCAGTATATGATCGAGGCTCCATATAGGCGTGGCCGGATTCAAAGACACCCCTGCCTTTACGCCGCTCTCTTTTATCCACTGGATTGTCCTGTGAAGATGAACAGATGTCTCCACATGGACTGTGATATAATCCGCACCTGCCTTAATAAAGTCCCTCAAGAACTTATCGGGCTCCTCTATCATCAGATGCACATCGAGGGGCAGGGTGGTTGTCCTCCTTATTGCCTCAACAAATGCAGGGCCGATGGTGATATTCGGAACAAAATGTCCGTCCATTATATCCAGATGAAGCATATCGACGCCGGCAGTCTCAGCAGCCTTTATCTCTTCGCCGAGTCTCATAAAATCAGCCGATAATATTGACAGGGCAATCTTTATCATCCTTCCCTCCTGACTATCACCCCAAAAAGTCTGCGACTTTTTGGGGACCCTTATTTTTCAAAGTCTCCCAAGCTTACAATCACGCTGAAATTATCTCCGCCCTTCTCATTGGTCTCGGGTCTTTGTGCAAGTATTATATTCTTTACTACTTTATCCGAATGGACGTACAGCACCTTGCCGATTCTTATGCCTTTTTCTTTTAGTATGGCCTCTGCAACCTCAAGGGGCTGTCCCACAACATCGGGGACATATCTGATCTTCGGGCCTTTGCTCAGCACAACCTTTATCTCCCTTCCCTCTTTTACGCTGTTCTTTGGAGGTATATCCTGGCGTATTATATACCCTTGTGGTATATAGGGATCGTAGTTTTCTCCTTCAAGCCTCATGTATAGACCTTTTTTCCTGAGTATATCATTGGCATCAACCATATCCTTGCCCCTGAGGTCGGGCACAGTAACAGTCCTGCTGAAGCTCAGCACTTTAAAGGTGAAGTGGCCTGAAATCATACCAATGGCGAATATTGCGATGATATAGAGCGGTATCTTTATTAATTTATTCATCCGATCCTTTTCAGCCCTGCAGCAAAAAAGCCGTCCATATTATGCCTGTGAGGGAATGTCCTGTAAAAAAGATGTCCATCCTTATCTAATACCTCGAAAGGCTTCAGGAAATCATGGTCTCCCTCTATAATACTAAAATCAGGGTTGCTGTATAAAAATTCCCTGATGACCTCCTCCCCCTCTTCCGGCTCTGTGGAGCATACAGAATATACCATAATGCCGCCTGTCTTAAGAAACCGCGATACTGCCCTGAGCATATCAAGCTGATTTTCCTTATATCCGATGAGGTCTTTTTTTGTGTGCCTGTATTTTGCATCAGGATTCCTTCTTATAACGCCAATGGAAGAGCACGGCGCGTCAAGAAGTATTTTATCGAATTGCTTATCGAACTGTCTTGTGTCGAGGGATTTCACATCGCCGTGAATAACTTTGATCGATCTCAAGCCGAGCCTCGAAACATTCTCCTTCAATTGCCTTATCCTCTTTTCTTCCGACTCTACCGCTATTATTCCTCCGCTATCTTCCATCGTCTGTGCAATGTGTGTTGTCTTTCCTCCAGGCGCTGCGCAGGCATCCAGAACTCTTTCATGAGGTAGTGGATTCAAAAGATATGTTACAAGCTGTGCAGCCTCGTCCTGGACAAAATATGTAAAAGGCAAAATCTCCGATAGTTCCTGATAGGAATAATGCCCTTCTATAACTACCCCGACAGGAGAATATCTCGTTGGATGCGCACCTACTCCCTTTTCATGCAATATCTGAAGCACCTGCTCCTTTTCCGACACATTGTTCATCCTGATTGTGAGGGGCGGCATCTCGTTATTTTTCTCCGCCAGTTTCAATGCCTCGTCGTATCCGAATCTTTTAATCCATCTTTTTATAAGCCATCTTGGATGCGATGTAGTAATGGATATGTATTCAGCCGGATTATCATTAGAGGGTTTTTTTATCTGCTCTTTATTCCTCAAAAAATTTCTCAACACCGCATTTACCAGCGACCGTTTGCCTTCGCTGAACCTTTCGAGATTCACCGCCTCATCGACAACTGCCCATTCAGGCACACGCATGTACTTTAGCTGATAAACAGCAGCCCTGAGATTGTTAATGGTGTATGGAGAAAGCCCTGAAGGCTTTTTCAAAAAATCCTTGAGCACCCAATCAAGATAATCCCTGTATCTCATGACGCCGTAAGCAATCTCCATCAGAAATGCCCTGTCTCTTTTGTCCAAATCAACAGATAATTCATCCAGCGCATCCTTGGGCTTTATTCCTTTATTGAAGATTTTATTAAGGGCTGTAATGGCAAGATGGCGGGTAGAGGGCATAGGGTTGTCTTTTCAGAGTTACCGGCTTAATTTAGCGGCAACAAGACGGTTTAGGCTTACCCCGCTTTCAGCCGCCTGTATGGCAAGGTCTTTATGTGTTTCAGGGGTGACACGCACAACGAATTTGCCGCTGTAATGGCGGTTTGCTATCGGCTCTGGTATAACCTCACCTGCTTTCCTCATATCTGCTATTACGCTGGCAACTAATTTACGGATGCCCTTTAAAGCCTCTTCCGGGGTTTTCGCTAACCAGCTTAAGCTCGGAAATTCAGCGCACAGTCCGACATATTCGTTGTCTGCCGCCGACCATGTTACCCTGTAAGTGTAATGATCATTTTTCAGTGCCATAATTTACCTCCAATATCTCGATAGCTTTAAGCACTTGCTTCACCTGATATGCCTTAGCCTTTCCTCTGTTGTTCTGAATATTAATTCTCGGGTCTCCCTGCCGCGGAGTTTCATATATTCTATGACTGCTTCCTTTTTGTCGGGCAGTTCCAAAGTAGTAATCACAAACCATACACAAGTCGGCGAATCGCACATTTTGAGGATTGCTTCTCATTTGCAGAACTATATCTGCAACCTCACCCATATAAAATTATAGTATCAATAATAGTATCGCTGTCAATCTTTATTTTATAGGATGTTTTTCCGGCTTCCCGCCTTCCCGCTGGGTATGAAAATGCGGCTGGCGGAGTTATTTCATTATGTGTATTCTTTTGCAAAGGTAACTTTTTCGGCGTGGGATAATCCGGCAAACAGGAATATATTGATAACGACTGCAAGAAAAATTTTCATAAAATATCGCATCTCATCCCCCTTGCTTCAGTTATATGAGAATTATATCAGCTTTCATGAAAGAATGGAGGTAAAAATTACCCAAGTGCTATTGATTCAAACGAAGCACTGAGGTTTAAACCTTCCATTCCAATTGTGTCTTTATGATATACTTTAATTAATAAATGAGTATTGAAGATAAACGTAAAATAAATGAAAGGAAGTTTACTCGTTGGGAAGATCTTCCTGGCAGCAGGAAATACTGGCTTGAAATAAACGGAAAACACGGCTGGAAAGCCCGATATGTTAAAGAGGTAAATGCCTCGGAAGAAACAGTCAGATTCTATCAGGAAATTTACGATGAACATAACAGCTTGGTAGAAGTTCACGAAAAATTTCCGATAGATAAAGGCCATAGGGCAATAAAGAAGGAGGGATGAAAATGATTTTAACAAGAAAAATGCTTGCAGATATGCTTATGCGATACATAAACCGGCAAACCACTCTATCATCTCTTGTTGACTGGGCTGAAAATATGATGCAGGAGGCAGATTTGGAAAGCTCAAGTTTTGAACTTATAAGAGATATTCTCGCCCGCATAGGACTTGCTGATGTTCGCGAGTTCGGCCTGACATGGGATGACTGTTATGAATATCTCCATAGACTCGGTTATGATTTAAAGATCGAACTGGTTCAGACATAGCAAGCGTTGTGAATTTGAATTAAACCCAATTATTTCCCGAAGAATTCTATTGCCTCTTTGACCTTTGTTAAATCAACGCGGGTGTTAAAGCACGGGCCGAATGGCCTTTCGTTTGGAATGCCCAGAACAGGGAGGGGATAGGCATCTGCTATGCCACTGCTTAAGTCTCTCTCGCATGCAACTGCTACTACTGCCTCAGGCCTTACATCGCTTACAATGCGCCGGGCAAGATTTCCGCCGGTGGCGACAAATAGTTTTAAATTATTTTCGTCTGCAACACTTATCAGATCTTTTATATTGCACCTGCCGCATCTTTTGCAGTTGTAAATGTCATTTGTAATTCTCACATCGCAATCGTTTATTTGCAGGCAGTGCGGCAGAAGCAGCAATATCCTCTTTGTCTTAAAGCCCTGAGCCCTTACAAGCCTGTTATTGAGGTCTACAATGAATAGTTGCAGTCTTTCCTTTTTATCCTTAGAAAATGCACCCACAAGCATGAGCATGGGATAAAGCACCTTTAAGACCATTGCCCTAAACAAACCTGTCATAACCTTCCTTCAACTTTCTGCCTGCCAAAAATGCCTTTGCAGACATAACTTTTTTCCCTTCAGGTTGAAGCTCCTCTATCACCAGAAAACCATCTCCTGTTTCAACAATCATTTCTCCGTCAGACGCTTTTACAACCCTCCCTGGAACTGCTTCTTTCTGAATTCCGAATTCCGACTTCTGACTTCTGACAATCTTTATCCTCTCATCATTGAAATAACAAAAAGCAGATGGCCACGGATACATTCCCCTCACAAAATTGAACAATTCCTCTGCACTCCTGTTCCAGTCTATTTTCCCATCTTCTTTTTTAAGCGGCGGCGCGTAACTTGCTTCTCCTGTTTGTGGAACAGGCTTTATCTTGCCTTCCCTCATACCCTTTATGGTGTCAATCAATGTCTTGGCACCGAGTTCGGATAGTTTTTCAAAAAGCGTTTCTGAATTGTCATCAGCCTTGATTTCCAGTTCCGACCTCAAGAGCATATCTCCTGTGTCAAGGCCTTTATCCATGAGCATTGTTGTTACGCCCGTCACCTTTTCGCCATTTATCAATGCCCACTGGATTGGCGCTGCACCTCTGTATTTGGGTAAAAGAGATGCATGTACATTTATACATCCGAATTTTGGCATATTGAGTATTTCCTCCGGGAGTATCTTCCCGTAAGCAGCCACGATAATGAATTCCGGAGCTATAGACCTCAATTCTTTATAAAAATCTTCATTCCTGATTTTATCTGGCTGCACAACCTTTAATCCATAGGACAGTGCCAGTTCTTTAACAGGTGGGGATGAAAGCATGTGTCCTCTTCCCTTCACCCTATCAGGCTGGGTAACAACAAGTGCAATATCTTCCTTTTCATCGATGAGCGCCTTTAACGAAGGGACAGCAAATTGGGGTGTGCCAAAAAAAATTAAAGCCACGCTATCTTCTGACCGCTGACTGCTGGCTACTGACTACTGTCTTTTTAAGGTACCTCTTTTTAAAGAATTCCCGCTTTATCGAACTCATCCTGTCAACAAACAAAACACCATCGAGGTGGTCTATCTCATGCTGAAGCGCCCTTGCAAAAAGACCTGTGCCTTCAACATGGACGGATTTGCCATTCCTGTCAAGTCCTTTTACAACGACCCTTCCTGCCCTTTTTATAGTCGAAGTATAGCCGGGTACGCTAAGGCATCCTTCTTCGGAATCGATGAAACTATCCGCTTCTGTTATTTCGGGATTAATCAGGACAATAAGGGGATGTTTTTCATCCTTTGTGCTCACATCAATGACTATAAGCCTTTTTGAGACACCGACCTGAGGCGCAGCAAGTCCGATGCCCGAAGCGGCATACATGGTCTCTATCATGTTGTCGATAAGGCGCTGCAAATCCTTATCGATATTCTCAACAGGCAGGGCTTTTTTCTTCAGGACTTCATCGGGGTATTTTCTAATCTCCAAAACAGCCATAAAAAATTATAACATTAACAAATAGGATATTTCCCCCTGCTCAATTCCATGCAGAATTTGCTTATCTTCGAAAATTCCTGCTCGAATATCTCCTCTGCCATCTTTGCTATTTCATTAATCTTCCTTCCTCTCTCAAGCAAGACCTGGGCAGTTGCCATCTGGGGCTGGTCTATAGGTGTTCCTATCCTGCTCAAAAGGAGGACGTAAACCTCTTTTATTCCTTCTATCTTTTCGTAAATCTCCTTTGCTATCTTGTGTGCAAAGACATTGTATATCTTTCCCACATGGCTCACAGGATTCTTTCCTGCTGCTGCCTCTGTTCCCAGCGGCCTGTTCATGGATATAAGTCCGTTAACTCTATTGCCACGGCCAACCTGGCCTGAGTCGGCATCCTCTGCCGATGTTCCAAGAAGGCTCAGATAAATCCCGCCGAGCCCCCTTCCTTCCTCATCGAGGGTATTAAAATGAACTTCTATACCTTTAAATCCTTTGAATCCATTAACAAACCTCATCATATCTTTCTGCACTACAGATTTTCTTTCAAAATAATTTTTTTCGGATTTTATGTAATTGGCAATGAAAGGCATGGCAACCGTCAAATCCAGATTATTCCCTCTCCTCAATCCCATGACCTTTGTGTCTTCGCCTGTTTCGGGATATTTATCTTTAAACTTTTTCGAGTTCAGGTATCTCTCCAGTTCGAAGACAACCTTCTCCGTAGGACTCAAAGGATAATATCCCACAGCAGCAGATGTATCATTAGCAGGCCTGACTTTGCCGGGCCTCAAAAAAATATCGGTCAACTCTTCTGATCCAGGAGCAAGGACGACACGATACTTTAAATGCCTTTCGGGGTCAACAAACCTGAGATTTTCCTTAATCCATTTTTTTGAAGCATCTATGGCGATCTCGGCAACCGGTATCTTTTTCCCTGCAGCCCTGAATGTTGCCCTGTCCCCTATGATAAGTTCCATCGGTTTTAGAACCCTGCCTCCGCCGAACCTTTTGTCGGTCCTTCCTGCTGCAAGAAGACCCTTGTCTATGTTGTGGTGCAGGACATTGCCGAATTCCTTGATGTACTCCTTTGACAATGCAACAGAAATGGCATCCATTATTGAATCGCACATGTAATCCGGATGCCCCGTGCCCTTACGTTCCACAATCTCCACACGGTGCTCTGTAATGGACTTTCCCTTAAATGTCTCGATAACTATCATAATTAAAGTTTAAATTGAGCGATTCCAATCTAAAAATATATGTC
>NZ_DAIOFX010000049.1:0-14867 GCF_036745535.1 Dissulfurispira sp. | reverse complement strand
AAGAGAGGGCGGAAGGACAGTAGGTGCTGGGGTTGTTACTGAGGTGTTGGAGTAAGCTATGAGGGATATAATACTTTTTCAGTGCACTGAGTGCAAAAACAAAAACTATTCGAGCATGAAGAACAAGAAGAATACTACAGACAAGCTTCAGCTCAAGAAGTACTGCAGGAACTGCAGGAAACATACTATGCACAAAGAGACAAAGGCTTAGAAGGTTGGATAGGCCAGTAGCTCTAACGGCTAGAGCATCGGACTCCAAATCCGAGGGTTGGGGGTTCGAATCCCTCCTGGCCTGCCAATATTTAGCTGATAACTGTCAGCTAAAAGCTATAAATAAGGAGCTTAAATGTTTGGAAGGATAAAAAACTTTTTCCATGAGGTGAAGGTAGAGGCGAAAAAGGTGAATTACCCATCAAAGGATGAACTTGTTGGTTCCACGTGGGTTGTGATTACAACAGTGGTGGTTATTTCTGTATTTCTTGGTATTGTGGATTTAGGTCTCGCTAAAATAATTAAACTACTTGTAAGGTAAGGATATGGCTAAAAACTGGTACGTTGTTCATACATATTCGGGTTTTGAAGAGAAGGTAAAGGCATCCATAGAGGAAAGGATTAAGCTCAAAGGCCTCGAGGATAAAATTACGAGGATACTCATCCCTACAGAGAAGGTTATAGAACTTAAGGGCAAGAAGAAAAAGGAGACAGACAGAAAGTTCTATCCCGGTTATATCCTCGTTGAGATGGATCTCGATGATGAGACATGGCACCTCATCAAAAACACCCTCAGGGTCACCGGCTTTGTTGGCGGAGCCAAGCCTGTCCCTCTTCCTCAGGAAGAGATTGATGTAATACTGCAGCAACTCGAAAGAGGGCCTGCACCTGTTGTAAAGAGCCGGTTTGAAAAAGGCGAAAGTGTCAGGATAACAGACGGCCCGTTCACAAATTTTGTCGGATATGTGGATGAGGTCGATATGGACCACGGCAGACTGCGCGTCATGGTCAGTATATTCGGCAGGCAGACGCCTGTGGAGCTTGCATTCTCACAGACAGAAAAGGCGTAGAAATATGATATAGGTCATATAAGACCTATACGACCTATTTTGGAGGAAAATAGATGGCTAAGAAAGAGGTTGTAGCACAGGTTAAAATCGTGATACCTGCAGGCAAGGCAAATCCGGCACCACCTGTCGGACCTGCCCTCGGTCCTCATGGTATCAATATAATGGAATTCTGCAAACAGTTTAATGCGCAGACGCAGAATATGGGCGATACGCTCTTGCCTGTTGTTTTGAGCATTTATAATGACAGGTCTTTTACATTTATACTTAAAACACCGCCTGCATCTGAGTTAATAAAAAAGGCTGCCGGCGTTGTGAAGGGGTCAGGCGTTCCCAATAAGGATAAGGTTGGAACAATAACTGCTGCTCAGGTTGAAGAGATAGCAAAGACAAAACTCCCTGACTTGAATACTACATCCCTTGAGTCTGCAGTCAATATAATCAAGGGAACCGCAAGAAGTATGGGCGTGGAAGTAAGGGATTAAGGAGGGAAAGAATGGGCAAGAAATTGGACAATGCATTATCAAAGATCGATTTAACCAAAGAGTATTCCGTAGAAGAGGCGATTTCCCTTGTGAAAGAGGGTGCGGTTGCCAAGTTTGATGAAACAGTAGATATGGCAATAAACCTCGGCGTTGATGCAAAGAAGTCCGACCAGATGGTGAGAGGTACGGTAGTCCTTCCCTATGGCACTGGCAAATCGGTAAGGGTATTGGTTTTTGCAAAGGGAGAGAAAGAAAAAGAGGCGAAAGAAGCAGGCGCCGATTATGTAGGAGCAGAAGACCTTGTGGAAAAGATACAGCAGGGCTGGCTCGAGTTCGACAAGACAGTGGCTACTCCTGACTTAATGGGATTGGTTGGAAAGCTCGGCAAGATCCTCGGTCCGAGAGGCCTTATGCCTAACCCAAAACTGGGAACGGTTACCTTTGACATTGCAAAGGCAGTTAAGGAGATAAAGGCAGGAAAGGTCGAATATAAAGTGGAAAAGGCAGGCATTGTGCATGTGCCTGTTGGAAAGGTCTCATTTGATAAAGAGAAGCTCCTCGAAAACACTATGGCTATTTTAAAATCGGTGACGAAGGCAAAGCCGGCGACATCCAAGGGAAAATATATAAAGAAAATTACCTTATCCTCTACAATGGGGCATGGTATAAAGATAGATATTTCAAAATTAAAAATTGCATAGCAGGCATTGCCTGAATAAAAATGTCAGAGACAGTAGGCATAACAGGGGGTAATTACTTATTCCCTGTTGTTTAATTGGCCTGAATAATTTGTTGAGCCAGCCTACCGAGACAGCTAAAGATTGAAAAATTGAAGATTTCAAATTTTTAATCTCCCAATAAACTCGGGTCTCTGGGAAAGGAGGAAGGAATCTGATTACCAAGGAAAGAAAATCCCAACAGATAGCAGAACTGTCGGAAAAGTTTTCGAAATCAAAGGCGGTTGTTCTCACCGAGTATAAGGGGCTTACTGTATCAGAGGTTGCTGAACTGAGAAATGTCCTGAAGGAAGCCGGTGCAGAGTATAAGGTCGTTAAGAACACCCTGAGCAGTATCGCTGCAAAGGGCACCCCTGTGGAACCGGCAGCGGATTTGTTCATTGGACCCACAGGTATAGCCTTTGGTTTTGAAGATGCCATTGCTGCAGCCAAAAAGGTGCTTGAGTATGCAGCCAAAAACGAAAAGTTCAAGGTGAAGGGCGGTGTCATCGAAGGACGGCTTTGCTCGGTTGCCGATATTAAGGCAATGTCAAAACTTCCGCCGAAGCCCGTGCTTCTTGGCATGCTGGCAGGTGCAATGCAAGCACCAGCGTCAAAACTTGCCTATGCATTGAATGCTACGCTTACACAGTTTGCTTATGCACTGGAAGCATTGAAGAGTAAAAGAGCAAATGGGTGAATGGGTAAATGAGTCTAACTCATCAACACATTAACTCATTAACACATTAACCAATTAAGGAGGAAAATAAAAAATGGCAGTTACAAAGGAAGATGTTTTTGGTTTTATCGACAACATGACAATCCTCGAGATGTCACAGTTCATCAAGGAATTCGAAGAAAGGTATGGTGTCACTGCAGCAGCACCAGTGGCAGTGGCAGCAGCACCTGTTGCAGCCGCAGGCGCTCCAGTCGCTGCAGCAGAGGAGAAGACAAGCTTTGATGTAGTCCTCGCATCTGCAGGAGACAAGAAGATCCAGGTTATCAAGGTGGTCAGGGAGCTTACAGGGCTCGGACTCAAAGAGGCAAAGGACCTCGTTGATGGAGCACCAAAGCCTCTTAAGACAGGTGTTACAAAAGAAGAGGCAGATGCAATAAAGGCAAAACTCGAGGCAGAAGGCGCAGCAGTAGAAATAAAGTAAAAGAGTAAATGAGAGGATGGGTAGATGAGTAGAGGAAGTGCTTGTAATTTCTTCCTTTTACTCATTTACTCATTTACTCATATGCGCATTAACTCATTAACCAAATATAAGGAGAGCCATGGCAAAGCTTTTAAGGGAAAGGTTAAATTTTGGCAAGGTGCCGTCGGTATTGGAGGTGCCATATCTCGTAGAATTTCAGAAAAAATCCTTTGACAGGTTTTTACAGAAGGATATCGCAGCAGGTAAGAGAATAGAAGAAGGATTACAGGCTGCTTTCAACAGCGTTTTCCCTATAACGGATTATAATGACACCGCTTCCATAGAATTCATTTCATATAGCCTTGGTGAGCCGAAGATGACGCCGAGGGAGTGTCTCCTTAAAGGATTGAATTATGCTGCACCGCTCAAAATAAAGGTAAGGCTCAATGTCTACGAAAAGGACGAAAAAGGAAAGAAGATACTGAAGGAGTCACGCGAGCAGGAAGTTTACATAGGCGATATGCCTATCATGACAGAGACGGGAAGCTTTATCATAAACGGAACTGAGAGAGTAATAGTCAGTCAGCTGCATCGGTCGCCCGGAGTCTATTTTGCTCCTGATAAAGGCAAGACCCATGCGAGCGGAAGGCTTTTATATACAGCGCGGGTGATTCCGGTCAGAGGTTCATGGCTGGATTTTGAATTCGACTCAAAGGATATTCTTTATGTAAGGATCGACAGGCGCAGGAAACTGCCTGCAACCATAGTGCTCAAGGCCCTCGGTTATTCCAACGAAGACCTCCTCAAGACCTTTTATCCTGTTGAGGAGATAACGATAAAGGATAAGGAGCATTATACCAGGGTGGTGAGCGATGTCCTTGCAGGCATCAGGACAAGGCATAATATAGTCTCTCCCGATAACAAAGAGATTATTGTAAAAGAGGGTAGCAAAATAACGAAGATGGCATTGAAGAAGATGGAGGCTGCCGGAATAAGGGAAATACCCATAACAAGGACCGACATTATCGGAAGGGTCACGCTTAAAGATATTGTTGACCCGACGACCGGAGAGATAATCCTTGACGGGAATAAGGAAATCACGGAAGAGGTATTCCACAAGATACTCTCTCTTAAGGTAGATACCCTGCACCTGCTCTTTATCGATAATGTGAGCTACCTCCCATCGCTCAGGGAGACCCTTCTTACCGACAAGGTCGCAACACAGGAGGATGCATTAAAAGAGATTTACAAGAAGCTCAGGCCAGGCGAGCCTGCAACTGCTGCTGCATCCCGTGAGCTCTTTAATGGATTGTTCTTTGACCCGAAGAGGTATAACCTCTCGCCTGTGGGAAGGTTGAAGATCAATGAGAAGCTCGGCATAGATATACCTCTCGATGTCAGGGTCTTAACAGACAGGGACATTGTGGAGATTGTGCGCTATCTTCTCAATCTAAGGACAGGAAAGGGTGAAGTGGATGATATTGATCATCTCGGCAATAGGAGAGTAAGGGGCATAGGAGAGCTCCTCGAGAACCAGTTCAGGATAGGGCTTGTGCGCATGGAAAGGGCCATAAAAGAGAAGATGACCCTTACAGAACTCGATACGGCAATGCCCCATGATTTGATAAATGCAAAGCCTGTGATGGCTGCTGTTAAGGAATTTTTTGGCTCGAGCCAGTTGAGCCAGTTTATGGATCAGACAAATCCGTTGTCAGAGATAACCCATAAGAGGAGGTTGTCAGCCCTCGGTCCCGGCGGACTTACAAGGGAGAGGGCCGGATTTGAGGTCAGGGACGTTCATCCAACCCATTACGGAAGGATATGTCCCATCGAGACCCCTGAGGGCCCGAATATCGGACTCATTACATCTCTTGCATCCTATGCAAAGATTAATGATTTCGGTTTTATAGAGGCCCCCTACAGAAAGGTCGTCAACGGCCGTGTTACAGGCGAGATAGAGTATTTGTCTGCCATAGAAGGCGAGAAATACGTCATCGCAGAGGCCACCACTCCTATAGATAAGCGTGGGAATCTCATGGGAGAGGCTGTTTCAGCAAGGGTTGGCGGAGATTTTAAAATGGTGCCTCCTGAAGAGGTCCAGTACATGGATGTATCGCCGAGGCAGATAGTGGGCGTATCTGCATCCCTGATCCCGTTCCTCGAAAATGACGATGCAAACAGGGCATTGATGGGGGCGAACATGCAGAGACAGGCTGTTCCGCTCTTGAAGCCCGATGCGCCTGTCGTGGGAACCGGCATGGAGCATGTTGCTGCAAGGGATTCCGGATGGCTCAGCATCGCCAGGAGATCAGGCATTGTTGAGAGCGTTGATGCATCAAGGATTGTGGTGAGGGTTACAGAAGCCGGAGGAGGAGTGGACATATATAACCTCGTTAAATTCCAGCGCTCCAATCAGGGCACATGCATGAACCAGAAGCCCATAGTCAATGTGGGAGATAAGGTCGAGCGCGGCGATATTCTGGCCGACGGTCCTTCTACAGATATGGGGGAGCTGGCACTCGGGAAAAATGTCATTGTTGCCTTTATGCCATGGGGAGGATATAACTTTGAGGACGCAATCCTTTTAAGCGAAAGGCTTGTGAAGGACGATGTGTATACATCTATTCATATTGAGGAGTTCGATGTCGAATCACGGGATACGAAGCTCGGCCCTGAGGAGATTACGAGGGACATTCCCAATGTGGGCGAGGAGGCGCTGAAAGACCTTGACGAAAGCGGCATAATAAGAATCGGTGCCGAGGTGAAGGCAGGGGATATCCTCGTCGGTAAGGTTACGCCTAAGGGCGAGACTATGCTGACGCCCGAGGAAAAGCTCCTTCGTGCAATATTCGGCGAAAAGGCAGAAGAGGTAAAAGAGAGCTGCCTCTATGTACCTCCTGGCATTGAAGGCACTGTTGTGGATGTAAGGATCCTTTCGAGAAAGGGAATGGAAAAGGACGAAAGGACAAAGAGCATCGAAGAAGACAATATAAACGAACTCCAGAGGGATTTAGAAGAAGAAATCAAAATCCTGAAGGAAGAGAAGGCTGGAAGGATAAGGAAACTACTGACAGGGCAGAAGGTGGCAGAAGATGTAAAGGACTCAAAGACCAGGGAGGTTGTATGCCCTAAAGGCAAGAAGCTCGCAGAGGACCATTTAAGCAGGGTTAAGGACGACCATCTCTTAAAGATAAAGGTCGATGATGCGGATGTCAGGAACAAGATAGAGGAAGTCAACGCAGAGATTAATCAGTATATCAAATATCTTGAAACACGCTATCACGAAAGAGTCGAAAGGGTAAAGAAGGGAGATGAACTTCCGCCCGGAGTAAACAAGGTTGTAAAGGTGTTCATTGCAATGAAAAGGAAGATACAGATGGGAGATAAAATGGCAGGACGCCACGGAAACAAGGGTGTTGTATCCATGATACTGCCTGAAGAGGATATGCCATATCTGCCTGACGGAACACCTGTTGATATAGTCCTGAATCCCCTCGGTGTCCCTTCGAGAATGAATGTCGGACAGATACTCGAGACCCATCTCGGCTGGGCTGCCATGGCACTCGGCCTGCATGTGTCAACGCCGGTATTTGAGGGAGCGAAGGAGAAGGAGATTAAAGATCTCTTGAAAAAAGCAGGACTTCCCTCATCAGGACAGATAACCCTTTATGACGGAAGGACGGGTGAGCCGTTCAAGCGTCCGGTGACGGTCGGCTGTATGTACATGCTGAAGCTCCATCACCTTGTTGCCGACAAAATCCATGCACGCTCCACCGGACCTTACTCGCTTGTTACCCAGCAGCCTCTTGGCGGCAAGGCACAGTTCGGAGGACAGAGACTCGGAGAGATGGAGGTCTGGGCATTGGAGGCGTACGGTGCTGCCCATACACTGCAGGAATTCCTGACCGTAAAGAGCGACGATATCAGTGGAAGGTCTCGCATGTACGAGGCCATTGTGAAGGGAGACCCAGTGCTTGAGCCGGGTGTTCCCGAATCATTCCATGTATTAATAAAAGAGCTCCAGAGCCTCGGCCTCGATGTGGAGCTTCTGGAGAAAAAGAGAAGCAGGGAGGAATAGATTGGTAGAAGACATTTATGCCCTTTTTCAGAAGCCTAAGAACCCGAAGGACTTTGATGCAATAAGGATAAAGCTTGCATCACCCGAAAAGATAAGGGAATGGTCCTATGGTGAGGTAAAAAAGCCCGAGACCATAAATTACCGCACGTTCAAGCCGGAGCACGACGGCCTTTTCTGTGCTAAGATATTCGGTCCTATCAAAGACTGGGAATGCCTCTGCGGCAAGTACAAGAGGATGAAGCACAGGGGTGTCATATGCGATAAATGCGGCGTTGAGGTAATCCAGTCAAAGGTGAGACGTGAGAGGATGGGACACATTGAGCTCGCAACTCCTGTTGCCCATGTGTGGTTCCTGAGGGGAGTACCAAGCAGGATAGGAACCCTCCTCGATATGACCATAAGACAACTCGAAAAGGTGCTCTATTTTGAGGAGTATATTGTAATAGACCCGGGAGACACGCCTCTGAAAGAGAAGGAACTCCTTTCAGAGGATGAATATAAGAAAAAGCTCTCCGAATTAGGCAGCAGGTTTAAGGCAGGAATGGGTGCAGAGGCCATAAGGGAGCTTTTGAAAAAGGTTGATCTGGAGACCCTTGCAAAGGAGTTAAAGGAGAAGATAGACGCTGTTTCGTCTCTGGGCGTTAAGAGGAAGCTTACAAAGAGACTCAAGATAGTAAAGGCATTTATAAAGTCGGAGAATCGTCCTGAATGGATGATACTCGATACAGTGCCTGTGCTGCCTCCTGATTTAAGACCCCTTGTTCCCCTTGACGGCGGCCGTTTCGCTACATCGGACCTCAACGACCTTTACAGGAGGGTCATAAACAGGAACAACAGGCTCAAGAGGCTTATGGAGCTAAAGGCGCCCAGCGTCATAATAAAGAACGAAAAGAGGATGCTTCAGGAGGCTGTTGATGCGCTCTTTGACAACAGCAAGAAGGCAAAGGTACTGAAGGCAGGCGGAAAGAGGGCGTTAAAGTCCCTTAGCGATATGATAAAAGGCAAGCAGGGCAGATTCAGGCAGAACCTGCTGGGCAAAAGGGTTGACTATTCGGGCCGTTCTGTTATTGTTGTCGGACCCGAACTTCAGCTTAACCAGTGCGGACTACCCAAACGTATGGCCCTTGAGCTCTTTAAGCCCTTTGTTTTCAACAAGCTTGAAGAGAAGGGCTATGCAACTACAATAAAACAGGCAAAGAGACTGGTTGAAAAGGAAACGCCGGAGGTCTGGGATGCCCTCGAAGATGTCATTCACGAGCATCCTGTCCTTCTAAACCGCGCCCCGACCCTTCACAGGCTCGGCATACAGGCATTTGACCCTGTGATTGTGGAAGGCAAGGCCATAAAGCTCCATCCCCTTGTCTGTACAGCATTTAACGCAGACTTCGATGGAGACCAGATGGCTGTCCATGTGCCACTTTCAATAGAGGCACAGATAGAGGCGAGGGTGCTTATGCTTTCGGTAAATAACCTTCTTTCTCCTGCAAACGGCAAGCCCATTGTTGTGCCGACACAGGACATGGTTCTTGGCATCTACTACCTTACAAAACAGAAAAAGGGCGCCCGCGGTGAAGGGAAGATATTTGCCGATCTCGATGATGTCCGCTGTGCTTATGATTCTGGCATTGTGGAAGAGCATGCAGGCATAAAGATCAGGATGAACGGCAAGCTTGTTGAGACAACAGTAGGCCGGGTTCTATTAAGCGAAATACTTCCAAAGAGCATTCCATTTTCAATGGTTAATAAGGAACTGACAAAGAAGGAGATAGGGAAGCTGATAGAGTACATACACAAGACTCTCGGCAAGAGGGAAACCGTTGTATTCCTGAACAACCTCGAAAGGCTTGGCTTTGATTATGCTACAAGGTCAGGAATCTCCATATGCATCGACGATATGCATGTTCCCACAAAGAAGGCAGAATTAATAAAGGAAGCAGAGCAGGAGGTCATGGAGGTTCAGAGGCAGTATGCAGACGGTCTCATAACACAGGGTGAAAGATATAACAAGGTCATTGATATATGGGCAAATGTGACAGAAAGGGTCGCGGATGAGATGATGAAGGAGTTGGGCGCCGAAGACGGAAAGCCCCTTTCCGAGGAGGATTTGAAGGAGAGAAGGTTATTCAATAACATCTTTATGATGGCTGATTCGGGAGCAAGGGGAAGCACTGCCCAGATAAGACAGCTTGCAGGTATGAGGGGATTGATGGCAAAGCCATCGGGAGAGATTATCGAGACCCCGATTACTGCAAACTTCAGGGAAGGCTTAACACCGCTTCAGTACTTTATCTCGACTCATGGTGCAAGAAAAGGCCTTGCAGATACGGCATTAAAGACCGCGAATGCGGGATACCTGACAAGGAGGCTTGTTGATGTTGCGCAGGATGTCATTCTGACAGAAGACGACTGCGGAACAAGTGAAGGCATAGTGGTTACCGCACTTATCGAGGGCGGCGAGATAATACAGCCTTTAGAGGACAGGATATTCGGCAGGACACTCGCAGAGACCCTGAAAGATCCTGTTACCAACGAAACCATAGCGAGTAGAAATCAGGAGATAGATGACGAGCTTGCAAAGAAGATTGTGGATGCAGGGATCGACAGGGTAAAGATAAGGTCTGTGCTTACATGCAATTCCAAAGCCGGGGTTTGTGCAAAATGCTACGGCAGAGACCTCGCAAGGGGAGAGGCAATAGAGATAGGAGAGGCTATCGGAATTATCGCTGCACAGTCTATCGGCGAGCCGGGAACACAGCTCACCATGAGGACATTTCATATCGGCGGCGCTGCAACAAAGGTTATTGAGCAGGCAACCCTTGAGCCAAAGAATTCAGGATATGTGAAGTTCATAGACCTCAATGCAGTTAAAAACAAAGAAGGCGTTCTTATCGTCCTCAACAGAAATGCCATGATAGCTGTTGTGGATAAATCAGGCAGGGAAAAGGAGAAATATAACCTTGTATATGGCGCAAGGATTTTTGCCGAGGACGGGCAGAGGATAGAGTCAGGCCAGCGTCTGGTAGAGTGGGATCCTTATTCAACGCCGATTCTGACAGAGATAGGCGGTAAGATTGCCCTCGGAGATATAGTAGAGGGGGTCTCGGTTAAAGAAGAAGTGGACGAGACAACAGGCCTTGCCCACAAGGTTATAATCGAATATCCTGCCAATATGAGGCCGAGGGTTTCTATCAAGGATGAGCATGGCAGAACAAGAAAGATCCCCGGGACGAATAATCCCGCAAGATACTTGCTACCGTCAGGCGCCCACTTACTCGTTGACAAGGGCGATATTGTAATGCCGGGCGATATCCTTGCGAAGATACCGAGGGAAACAACAAAGACAAAGGATATTACAGGCGGTCTCCCGAGGGTTGCAGAGCTCTTTGAAGCAAGGAAGCCCAAGGAACAGGCGATAGTTACAGAGATAGACGGCATCGTGGAATTCAGGGGCGCCCATAAAGGGATGAGGGTCGTGGTTGTGAAAGGAGGCGAGGAGTCCAGAGAATATCTGATTCCGAAAGGCAAGCATGTTACTGTCCATGAAGGCGATTGGGTAAAGGCAGGAGAGCCCTTGATGGACGGAGCAGTAAACCCGCACAGCATACTCGACATCCTCGGGCCGAAGGAGCTGCAGAGGTACCTTGTGGATGAGGTTCAGAAGGTCTATAGACTCCAGGGCGTTTCTATAAACGACAAGCACATAGAAGTAATAGTACGCCAGATGATGAGAAAGGTGCGCATCGAAGACCCGGGAGACACAATATTTCTTATAGGAGACGAGGTCGACAGAATTACCTTTGCAGAGGAAAACGAGAGGGTAAAGTCAGAGGGCGGAAAGGCCGCAAGGGGAAGGCCCATGCTGCTCGGCATTACAAAGGCATCTCTCGCAACAGAGAGCTGGGTCTCTGCAGCGTCGTTCCAGGAGACCACAAGGGTTCTCACAGAGGCTGCATTGGGCGGTTCGGTAGACGAGCTGAACGGACTGAAGGAGAATGTGATAATGGGAAGGGTCATCCCTGCCGGTACAGGAATGTCTCCCTACAGAGAGACATTCATTAAAGGCGACTTCTATTCCATGCAGCTTGAACACGAAGAGGCTGAGACAGAATAGAAGCACATAGGTCAAAGTTAGAAAGGGTCATGGAGTGAAAATCTCCATGACCCTTTTGTTTGTCCATATGATAAACTTAAGTATATGACCGAAAGTCCTCTCTTTATTGCCGATGCTATGCTCGGAAGCCTTGCAAAATGGCTCAGGATCTTGGGTTTTGATACATTGTATTTTAAAACAATAGATGACAATGAGATCGTAAAAATCGCAAAACAGGAGCAGAGGATACTGCTGACAAGGGATACACGGCTTGTCAAAAGCAAAAAGATCTACTGCTACATACTGATAAACTCTAACGATATATCGGGGCAATTAAGAGAGGTTTTGTTGTGGATCAAGGATCGAGGGTCAGAGGTCAAGGGTAATCCGCGCTGCGCAGAGTGCAATGGCGAGCTATCAACTGCTGACAAAGAATCTGTGGCAAATGATGTCCCCGAGCATGTCTTTCTTAATTTCAATTCTTTTTTTAGATGCAGCAGTTGTGGTAAAGTTTACTGGGAGGGTTCCCACAGAAAATTGATCGATGAAAAGATACAGAACGTTTTAGGGGAGATCAACGCCCATTGGAAGAACTCAGAAAACGACTGATACTATCCGTACTGCTCATAACCTTAATTATAAGCATTTGGAACTACCGGCTATATGGTCATAGAAGGATGGAATATCCTTGACTCCCTTTATATGACCATTATAACCATTGCTTCTGTGGGTTACAAGGAGATACACGAGCTGTCAGCCAGGGGAAGAATGTTTACAATAGTCCTTATAATAGGCGGTGTTGGCAGCGTGCTGTATGCGCTTAATAATGGTGCAAAATTAATTTTAGAAGGTGAATTTAAAGAGATATTCGGGAGGAAGAGATTGGAAAAGAAGATAAGGGAGCTTAAAAACCATTATATTGTTTGCGGCTACGGCAGGATGGGCAAGATAATATGCAGGGAGCTTAGAGAGAAGAATATAAAATTTGTTGTGGTCGAAAAAAAAGCCGGATGCCCTTGAAGAAAAGGGTGATATGCTCATCCTCGAAGGCGATGCCACAAGGGACGAAATCTTAAGAGAAGTTGGGATAGAAAAGGCAAAGGGATTAATATCCGTGCTCCCGACAGATGCCGAGAATCTCTTTGTGGTATTAAGTGCACGGGAATTAAACCCCAAGCTCTTTATTGTTGCAAGGGCAGGAGAAGAGGGCTCGGAACAGAAGCTTATGAGGGCCGGCGCCGATAGGGTCGTATCTCCTTATCATATCGGCGGGCTCAGGATAGCTCATACTGTCTTAAAGCCTGCTGTAGTGGATTTTATAGAGTTTGCGACAAAGAGCGGCAATATTGACCTCCAGATGGAGGAGATAACCGTTCAGGAAGACTCAAAACTTGCAGGACTCACCCTCGATGAGTGCGGCATAGGCAGGGAATTGGGCATTATAATCGTTGCGATAAAAAAACCCACAGGGGATATGAGGTTTAATCCCACATTCAGGACTACCATAAAGGCAGGAGATACATTGATAGCACTCGGAGAAATATCAAAACTTAAAACACTGGAAGACATGGCAGGTATTAAGAGATAGCCCGTGAAGAAACGTAGAGATATCCCGGAATCCCTGATGAATCTCTTTGAACATTTAAAGGGGTTTATTCTCGCTGCCATAGTAATAGTTGCCGTCTTAGGAGTGATTGTCGGCTATCGTTATTACCGATATACACAGGATGAGCCAGCGTACTGCGCATCATGCCATTTGCAGAATCAGCTCCTCGTGGCCTATGTTGTAAAAGGCAATTAACAAAAATTTTCCCAGACCCATGGCCGTGAAAAGCCATGGAAGGCGTGCAGGAAATGCCATATGGACGAGATGTCTCAGGGCGCTTTAACATTAAATAAATCATACGGCCATGCACGGCATGTGTTTATGCAGAGGATTGACTGCAAGATATGCCATAAAGGGACGGTGCATGACTTCCATCCCAATGAGGATGCCTGCCAGAAGTGCCATCAGGACAGGGGTGTGCACGGAGTGGGCATGGAGGCATTCTTATGTCTTAAGTGTCATTCATTCTCGGAAAAGACCACTTCCATGATCCCAAAAGACAGATGCATAAAATGCCATACCAATATCCCGCGAAAGGTCCTATGTCAGGGCTTCTTTGCCATCAGTGTCACAAGCCACATGGAGAAATAAAGCCCACATCTGCCACATGCATTGGCGAATGCCATAAAAATGAGGCATCAGTTGGGCAGCACGGGTTCCATATGAAAAAAGGACTTGATTGCCTGTACTGCCACAAGCCGCACTCATGGGTTGTGGGGCAGGATAGGGCAAGAACTCTCTGTACTAAATGCCATCCATTTAAAGACCCGAAGACTTTTATCTATTAATTTTTGCAATTTTCAGGCCAATCCAATTTGTATAATTTTTGTTGCATTAGAACATTAAATGTGATATCTATTTTTAATAGAGACACCTCAACAATTTATAAAGAGGGGGATTTTTAATTATGCAACCTAAAGAAAAAGAGATGATCTCCATGGGTACAAAGATTGGTGCCATACTCGGGGGTGTTGTATTTATTATTTTTGGCCTCATCCCTGGATTTTACTTTGGAAGTTATACAGCGCTCGTTATCATCAGCTTGCTGAGATGAAGCGCGGTATAAAACTTCACTGTCGGAGCTGTCACTCTGATATAGTTCAGGGAGAACATGTAAAGGTCTCCCTGAATGTGTGCTTTCTTTGTCACTTTAAGGGAGTTCCACACGAGCAGGCTGTCACAGGTTGCCCATCATGCCATTCGGCACCTAAACAGCCTATAGTTGTAAAAGGCAAGACCTTTTCCCATGAAGACGTCATGAAGGCAGATTACAAATGTAATCAGTGCCATTTGGAAGTAACGAGAGGTGACGGTGTAACACCTAAAGAGAAATGTTATTTCTGCCATGTAGAGAGGATAGAAATGTATGATGATGTTAAATTCATCCATGAAAGGCACGTCACACACAGAAAAGCAGATAGACTGCCTGTGGTGTCACTCAAAGATAGAACATGGAAAGATAAAAGTGGTAAAGCAGAATTCGAGGCTGTAAGTAGAGAAATACTGAATCTATAAAATGGGGGATGATATTAGAATCATCCCCCCAATTTTTTTGCATCTTTGCAAATAAAAAACCGGTTTTTGCAGGAATGCAAACATTTCAGAACTAAAAATCTTTGAAAATCAATCAAATAGAATCTGGCATGAAATTCGCTAATATATTGATAAGAATAAAGATTGGCAAGAACAGAGAAA
>NZ_DAIOFX010000048.1:8522-15080 GCF_036745535.1 Dissulfurispira sp. | reverse complement strand
CTGTGACGGGAAAAATCATCGACGAAGGAATCGAGGTGTTGAGAAAAAATCCTCATCTCGACTCTGCCGTGACCGTATCCAAGTACAATATGTGGAGCCCCTTGCGGGCTCGAAAGATCAACAGTGATGGCCTGCTCAAACCCTTTGTTCCGTTTGAGACCTTCGGCGATCCAAAAACGCTGAACTGCGATAGGGATTCTCAGGGAGATGTATGGTTTGCCGATATGGGTGTCTCTGTCGTGAGGCCTCGCTGCCTTGATACTATTCATGAGGGGCTTCTGCCTCAGAAGTGGATGGGCCAGAGGATATTTCCATTGAAGCAGTGGGGGGGGCTCGATGTCGATTACGAATGGCAGGTGCCTCTCGTTGAATACTGGCTCAAAAATCACGGATATGGGGAATAGGAGATCGGTGCCATCAAAAATATCGATTAAATCGAACAATAATTTCCATACCGCTACAGAGACCACAGTTTTTGATACCAAGACTGATGAGAAATTCCATGTGTACAGGAGGAGGTGGAAAGAAAACCCGGAACATTTCATATCAGGCGGCTTCCCGCTCCATATTGATATAGAAAGCGTAGCGGTCTGCAACCTGAGATGTCCGTTTTGTGCGACGACGCACAGGCGATGGGGACAGGATCAGCGCGGATTTATGGATTTTGCTCTTTATCGAAAGATAATCGATGAAGGAATAGAAAACGAATTGTGCGCCATCAAGTTGAGCCTTCGGGGAGAGCCACTCCTTCATCCGAATCTGACGCAGATGGTGGAGTATGCAAAGAAACGGGGAATCATGGATGTTTACTTCAATACGAATGCGGTCCTACTTACTGCTGAAAAATTCGAGAGCCTTATTGATGCAGGACTTGACCGGATTTCAATTTCCATCGAGGGGTTTACGAAAGATGTCTACGAAAAGTTCAGGGTAGGAGCTACATTTGAAAGGCTATTCGACAATGTGAGCAAGCTGATCTCGTTAAGGGAGAGGAGACAATCCTCCCTTCCGCAGATACGCATTCAGACTGTTTTGCTGGAAGAGTTGAAGAGCAGTTTTGATACCTATGTTGCGTTCTGGAAACAGTATGCGGATGAAGTATCGTATCTCGATGCTCGTGAAGAAAAGGAGTGCGAGGGAGGATCGGACGATGCAGCCGCTTGGGCGTGCCCTTTCCTCTGGCAGAGAATGACTATCCTCTGGGATGGCACGATTCTCCCATGCCTCATGCATGGTATCAGCGATTTCAGTTCCATGGTGCTGGGCAATGCAGCACAACACTCCCTGAAGGAGCTGTGGGAGGGGGAGCGGGAGAATCAACTCAGGAAGCTGCATGCGCGGGGAGAATCGCATAAAGTTCCCGCTTGTACTATGTGTTCTTATCGCGCTATGGAGATAAAAAAGTTAGGTGAGAAGTCATAATGAAACATAAAGCCTGGGTGGATGCGGTTCAGCGGGTACGGGCAGGTATTGAGAGCCGATTCGATAAAGTCCGTCTTGACAAGAACGAGAGATTGACCCCTTTTAGAGATGATTTCTGGAGGAATGTGATCTCCGGAATCCGGCAGGAGCATGTTCTGGCATATCCCGAGGTGGAACCGCTTTATGAGAAGCTCGGACGATTTCTGGGCGTTTCGACTGAGCAGGTGGTCATCACAGCGGGTTCCGATGCTGCCATCAAGACCGCCTTCGATCTCTTTGTAAAACCTGGAGATGAAGTGGTATATCTCGATCCTACCTTCGCAATGGTCGATGTGTACTGCGGGCTTTTCAATGCTACTGCAGTGAGGATCGGGTATGGGACGGACCTTAGGACCGATATGCGCTTGCTCCTAGAAACGGTAAGGGAGCAGGTTTCGCTTATTATCGTTGCGAACCCGAACAGCCCTACCGGCACTTATATACCCAACGACGAATTGAAAACTTTACTTGAAGCGGCGCGGCGCCTTTCGATTCCGGTTTTAGTGGATGAGGCTTATTACGGCTTCTGCCCCTATACCGCACTGGATCTGCTCGGAGAGTACGAGAACCTGATCGTTACAAGAACATTTTCGAAGACAGCGGGACTGGCTGGCCTCAGAATCGGCTATGTGGTGACATCCCCTGATCTGGCACAGCTTCTCTACCGGTTCCGGCCTATGTACGAGGTAAACTCGGTTGCCGTTCATTTCGCTTCGGCAATGCTCGATAACTGGCATGTCGTCGACGAATATATCAGGGCGACAGATGAGGGGAAAAAATGTTTGCATGGCGCGCTGAATGCACTGTCTTTTCGTACTATTGATACTCTGACCAACTTTATCCACGCAGATTTTGGCGTACAGAGAGAGGCAATCCTTAAGGGGTTCGACAGGGATGGGATTCTGGTGCGGGGAAGCCTTTCCGTAAAGGGATTCGAAGGGTATACTCGAATATCTATCGGCCCAATAAGCGAAATGGAAAAAGTAGTCGATAGCATTAAGAGGAGTGTTCGGATATAAATGCTCAGATTAGCTAAAAAAATATTAACCCATATAGGAATAGATGTAAGAAATGTACATGAGCGGTTAAGCGGATATTCTATAAAGCTTGCTATTAAACAGAATGGTTATGCAGAAATGCTGGAGAGACTTAGGACAATAGTTCCTGATATTTCTAATCAGGAGTCCAGTGAGGCTTCTACATTTAACGATTATTGGGAGCTCAAGAGAAGGACGCTTCATGTGTTTCAATGCCGAATGATGCTCAAGGCGCTTGAGATGCTGCAGCAGGATTCCCTTGTAGTGGTTGATATTGGAGATTCAGCGGGAACTCACATGCTATACCTCAGAGATCTTACAAGGAACAAATTCTCCCTCGATACCGTCAGCGTGAACCTCGATCCGAGGGCAATTAAAAAAATAGAAGCGCGGGGACTGAAAGCGGTACATTGCCGTGCGGAAGAGCTCGATCTGGGAGGAAGAAGCGTCGATCTGTTCACCTCATTCCAAATGGTAGAGCACCTCCATAACCCCGCACTCTTTTTTAGGCGCCTTGCAAAGAAATCATCGTGCTGCAGAATGGTGATCACCGTGCCGTATCTGAAGCGGAGCCGCGTGGGTTTGCACCATACACGGTATGGAGCTGTGAGGCCGTTTTTCGCCGAGGACGAGCACATTTTCGAACTTTGTCCCCGAGATTGGGAACTCCTTATCTTGCACGCAGGCTGGAGGGTGAAGCACAGTGAAATCTACTACCAGTATCCCCGGAGGATACCTGTGGTCAGCACGCTGCTCTCATGGTTCTGGAAGAATACCGATTATGAAGGTTTCTGGGGAGCTGTTCTCGAGAAGGATACCACTCTCTCGGACTGCTATCAGGATTGGGAAAATTAGATTTGTCATACTGTTTTTGAAAGAGAACTTAAGACAATGCGCAAATGGTATAAATTTTTTAGAGACTCCCGTTATAAAGGGAAAATTTACCTGCCGATAGATAGCAACTTTAAAGAACACGAAAAGACGATGGGGGGATATGGGAGCGATGATGCCTACCGTAGCAAAGAAAGCTTTTTTAATAAATACTTCTGGAACTATCACTATGGCAGGCTGGAATGTTATGATAACTTTTTAAGAAAAAGCCTGAAAAAGAATGAAAATATTATATCTATAGCAAGTGGCCGCTGCGCTAATGAATTATATTTAATGGAAAATGGTTTTAGTGTGACCTGTTCGGATTTGGAATTTTTTGAGGCGTATGCGGAAACAAAATCATTATTTCCTGGATTCAACTTTATAACGCATGACATCCTGTCTGGACCTTTAAAACAGAAATATGATGTTGTCATTTGTCTAGGCTTAATCTATCTTTTTGATGAGTATGAGCTCTCTCTTTTTTTTAGAAATGTATTTGATAGCCTGGACAATGAGGGACGTCTGATTCTCGACTTTGGCGGCCCGCCCGACAATTTTATGTCTTATATGCTGCATGATGTGTTTTTAAAATATGAAACTAAAATGGCCAGACTGCTAAAATTTCTTTTAACAGGCAAATGGCAGGGATTTGTAATAAAGCATCATGGGTATAGAAGGTCCGATAATGAGATCATAGCAGCGGCCCAAAAATCAGGGTTTGAGTTGCTGGCTCAGGAAAATTATGCTTTTGTAACTGAATTCAGGAGAAGCTATATTTTTAACAAGCTGGTAAAGCCAGCCTCTTTTGTAGAAAAGGTATTTGGCATTATCGGAAGAAGCATTCCGTATATCCGGATGGGACATTTCAGAAAAACACCTGATAAATAAAATCTCGTTTGTAGGCTTTAGGATGAAGTTTTATGTCTGGAAGATTTAAAGTATTATTTATCTATCCCAATACCGAAATGGCCACCTTGGTACCTATAAACCTATCGCTTTTGGCCCCCTGCCTGAGAGAGGCCGGCTTTGAGGTTGAGCTGTTTGATACCACTTACTATAAATGGGAGGAGATAAACTTTGAGCAGAAAAAGGTCGATTTGCTCCAACTGAGACCATTCAGCTACAAAGAAAAAGGGGTTGACTACAGAGATACGGATATGTACGAAGATCTACGGAAGAAAGTAAATGATTTTTCACCTGATCTTATAGCCATTACGCTTGTCGAGGACACCTTTGATCTCGGCATATCCCTTCTCGCAGCAATCAGGGATTACAAAGCGCCGGTCATTGCCGGTGGAGTATTTGTGACATTCTCAGCAGAGGAGGTTATCGCAAACGAGGATGTGGATATTGTATGCATAGGCGAAGGAGAGGAGGCACTCGTCGAGCTATGTGAGAAAATGCGGAGAAGAGAAGACTATTCTTCAGTGCTGAATCTATGGGTCAAACGCGAGGGCCGGATCATTAAGAATCCTATGAGAAAGCTCACCGATATTAACGCACTACCTTATATCGACTATGATATTTTCGAGAGAAAGCACCTGTACCGGCCGATGCAGGGCAAGATATATACGATGATCCATGTAGAGATCGACAGAGGCTGCCCATACGATTGTACCTACTGTGAGGCCCCTCATTTGAGAAAGCTGTTTCAGGAGCAAGGTTGCGGAATCTACTACCGGCGTAAACGTATTGATCGTGTCATAGACGAAATGAAGCATCTTGTCAGGAAATATAATCCTGATTATATAAATTTTAACGCTGAATCATTTCTTGCTAGACCTCTTGCTGAACTGAAAGAGTTTGCCGAAAGATACCGAGAGATCGGGCTGCCGTTTTGGTGTCAGTCGAGACCGGAGACGGTAACGGAGGAAAAAATAAAAATCCTCAAAGAAATGAACTGTCAGAACATGCAGTTTGGAATCGAGCATGGGAATGAGGAATTCCGTTCAAGGATGCTGAACAGGCACTATACTAATAAACAGATGCTCGAGGCCTTTAAAATAGTGGAGGAGTACGGGATTGCATATACGGTCAATAATATTATCGGATTCCCTGACGAAACGAGAGAGCTCGTCTTCGACACCATAGCTGTCAACAGGCATATTAACCCTGCGACGATGAATGTCTACCTCTTTACACCATATAAAGGGACTCGTCTGTACCAGTACTGCATTGAAAAGGGTTATCTTGATAGAAGCGATAAAGTTCACCAGCTTCTGGATGGTGTTCCATTAAAAATGGATACCATCTCTTACCATGAGCTGAAAGGGCTGCAGAGGACGTTCCCTTTGTATGCGAAAATGCCCGAAGCCATGTTTAAGGAAATACGGGTTGCCGAGCGTTTTGACAATGAGGGAAACGAGATGTTCAATAAGTTGAGAGAGAAATATTACGAAATGCATTTTTCGCAGCACCGACAGACGAAGGAGGAAGATTAATGAGGGTTCTTCTTGTATACTGCAATTCCATGCTCGAGAATGCCCTTCCTATAGGGGTCTCACAGCTGGTTTCCTGTCTGAAAGAGGCAGGTATTTCTGTCGATCTTTTCGACACGACATTTTATCGCTACGGGAGAAAGAGCGCTACAGAGAACCGCATCGAAGCGCTCCAGTTTCCTCCGTGCCCCCTCAACTTCAAGGGCGGCAATATGGAGGAAGACTTCAGGGCGAAAATCGAGAACTTTCAGCCCCACCTCATTGGCATTTCGGTCGTTGAACCTACGTTCCTCCTCGGTATGAGGCTTCTGGAAAGTGCGCGTGAGCTACTGACCAAGAACAATATACGGGTAGCAATGGGTGGCGTACATGCCATTCTTGCTCCCCAAACAGCAGACGGGAGAGACTTGGTTGACTATGTCTGCATCAGCGAGGGAGAACAGGCATTTGTCGAGCTATGCAAGATGCTCGAAAAAGGAAAGGATGTGTCGGGCATTAACGGATTTTGGGTGCGGAGAAACGGAACCTGGGAGAAAAACAGGAAGGCTCCCCTGACCGACATAAATAAGCTCCCGCTGATGGATTTCACTCTTTTCGGAGAGTCCTACCTCAACAAACCGATGATGGGCAGGCTTTACCGCACTATTTCCATCGAGACTACTCGCGGCTGTCCTTACCACTGCTCGTATTGCGGGGATTACTCTCTCAAAAAGCTGTTCAAAGGAGAGGGTTCATGGTACAGGAAAAAG
>NZ_DAIOFX010000048.1:0-8422 GCF_036745535.1 Dissulfurispira sp. | reverse complement strand
GGATTACTCTCTCAAAAAGCTGTTCAAAGGAGAGGGTTCATGGTACAGGAAAAAGGAAAATCAGAAGAACCTATGTCTATTTTTCGAGGGGGGGTTCATGGTACAGGAAAAAGTCCATGCAAAGAATAGAGGAGGAACTGAGGGCTTATATAAAGATATACAATCCTGAATTTGTGTATATCGTGTCAGAATCGTTTCTCGCTGGAAGCATCGATACGGTGAGAAACTTTACCGAGATGTATCAGCAGTTCTCTATCCCCTTCTGGTTCAATACAAGACCAGAGGATATCACTGAGGAAAAGGTAAGATGCATAAAGGAAGTCGGGTGCAAAAGGATCAGCATCGGACTCGAACACGGAAATGAAGAATTCAGAAAGAAGTTCCTGAAGAGAAACTACTCAAATGTTGCGTTCAAGCGGGCATGTGAAATTCTTCGGAGTCATGAGATTTCATTTTCTACGAACGTTATTATCGGTTTTCCCTATGAAACTCGGGAAATGGTGTTTGATACCATTAATGTGCTCAGAGATGTTAAGCCTGATGGGGTCAGTACGCATATCTTCAGCCCTTACCATGGCTCTGAATTGCGAGATATTTGCGTAAAGGATGGCATGATAAGCGAAGACATGATTGCAGAAGATTTCTTCCATGGAGATTATCGCCTGAAGAATCCCACTATCTCCAAAGAGGAGATCTTGGGACTGTTCCGCACTATTCCTCTTTATGTTGAGATGGATAAGAAGGAATACGCCCGTATCAGGACAGCCGAAAGATTGGATGAAGAAGGAGACAAGATATTTAATGAGCTTAAGAAGGAGTTTTACGCTTGTAAAGGATGGCGACAGGTCGGAAGGGAATAGAGCACTTCCGTTCTGGCGCTTCAGTGACTGATCTTCGGAGAACCTTTATCTACCGTGAACGTCCTCTTTATATATGATAGATTTTTTGAACCCGAGAAATTAGGTGAAATTTCTGCAAACCAGGAAGATCTTGTGCTCCTCTTCCCCCTGACCTCGAGGGAATCGTTGACAAACGCAGTGGAGGAGGGACTAAGAAAGAGGGGCTGTACCGTAACGGTGATCCAAACCGCAAGAGAAATTGAGACCTCCGCTGATACCATACGGGAGAAATACATACAATTCATCGCGGAGTTCCCGAATAGAGTTCTTCACAATGGGAAGAGTCTTAGGGACGTTTTCTCAATCGATAAGAATCTTTCTCTATGGTGGCTCGGGCTTGTTGCTGAAAAAAACAGACTGAAGACTGATACGTTTGATCTTCTTGTACAGCTGGATGCAGTGGTGAGGATTGTGACATCGAATGGGGTTGGAAAAATCGTGATGGGGTGCAGCAACAAGCGCCTGAGGGCTGCGCTTGCTCACTACACCAAGAGAAGCGGGGTGAGATATGAAACAGTTTCCACACGTGGAAAAACAGGGATGGGTATCAAGAGAAGGCTTTTGGAATTACAGCGACTGCTCTATCTGAAACATGTGCTTGCTCTCATGTATTTTGCGGTGCGCTTTTTCTGGAGGACGCTGCAGGTGAAGAGGGCGATGGGGAGTACAAAGAGAGTGAGAGGCAGAGTTGCTCCTCTCATGATTATCACCTATTTCCCCAACTTCGATCGTGCATCAGCTGAAAAAGGAGTCTTCAGAAACAATTATTTCGAGCACGTCCAGCAAAGCTTGGAAAGAGAGGGTAGAAATATTGTCTGGGCTGCCATGAGCGTTCCCCATGGCTCCATCACATTTTCAGAGTCGCTTGCTTATGCGAAGCAGTTTGACAATAATGGATATCCTCTCATCCTTGTAGAGGAGTTTAGTTCATTAAGCCTCCAGATCTCCAGCTTCCTTCGGATGCTCGTTTTCGGCTTGCGCTTTATCAGGCTGGAGCGCCGGATTGCAGCATGCCACGAGATTAATGGATATAACTTTTATTTGCTCATGAGGGATGACTGGTATGCCTCATTCACTGGCCGCATCGGGTATGATGGAATTATGTATTATGGCATGTTTAAAGAATTGCTACGCAGGGTGAAAGCAGATCGGTGTCTCTACTACTGTGAAATGCACGCATGGGAGAAGGCGCTGGCAGCAGCAAGAAATGCGGTATCTCCAGATATGCGTTTGCTCGGGTACCAGCATTCGACGGTTCCAAAAATGCTCTTGAATTACTTTTTTGCTCCAGAGGAACTACGTGGTGATGTCTCTTATCCACTGCCGCTACCTGATATGCTCGCCTGCAACGGTTTTTTGCATCAAAGCTACATGAAGGAGAGCGGATGGCCGGAGGAGCGGCTTCCTATTGTGGAAGCGATACGGTTCTATCATCTGAAAAAGCATATCGGCAAAGAATGGAAGAAAAGCGGGAATGTCGTCATTGTAATACTTTCCATCAGCATCGAAAGTAGCTGCGCTCTCCTCAATATTATTTACGAGGCACTGCAAGGGGTAGAAAATGTGGAGATATGGCTTAAGCCGCACCCGTTTCTGAATCTCAAAGAGGCACTTGCACTATCGGAAATGCATGTAACTACAGGAAGATTCAAAATAAAAGATGGCTCTATAGAGGACCTTCTGATCGATGCACGGGTCGCGGTGGTAGGTGACTCAAGCGTGGCTGTGGAGGCGCTGGCGTTTGGGTGTTCTGTCATTACAGTCAGTACCCCTGAGATGGTCAACACGTCGCCGTTGAGGGGAATGACAAACAGGATGATCAGTAATGTCGAGTCACCAGGGGAGTTGAGAGAAAAGATTTTATCGATACTCAACGCCCCGGCCGACATCGCGCCTAGTGCTTCCGAAACAGCAGATATGTTGCATAATTTCTTTTTCCTCGGCTCTGAGGACAATATACCGAAGCAGTTCCTTAAACTGCTCACACATGAGCATTCGGAAAAAAAGAGGGCGTAGTCGTTTGCAAGGAGGAACCAGTATGGGAGGAATTGAAACATGGAAATTATAGTTTTCGGCGGCGCAGGCTTTCTTGGTAGTCATGTAGCAGATGCCCTGAGTGAAGCAGGACATAGAGTGCGCATCTACGATATCAGGGAGTACCAGTATATTAATCCTACTCAGGAGATGATTGTTGGCGATATTCTCGATCAGTCGCGGGTACGGAAAGCGCTTGATGGAGTTGATATAGTATACAACTTTGCCGGCATTGCTGATATTGACGAGGCTTCACGGAAGCCTATCGAAACGGTACAGTATAACATTCTCGGCAATACGATCCTGCTCGAAGAGGCAAAAAGGGCAAAAGTCAGAAGGTTTGTGTATGCAAGCACGGTATACGTATTCAGTGATTCCGGCTCATTCTATCGGTGCAGCAAGAGTGCGTGCGAGCATTACATCGATGTCTACCAGAAACAGTATGGCCTTGATTACACAATTCTGCGTTATGGGACATTGTACGGGAGCCGCGCAGATATGCGCAACAGCGTTTACCGCTTTATTAACCAGGCATTGACGGAGGGGAAAATCACCTATTACGGAGATGGCAATGAAATACGGGAATACATTAATGTGCGTGATGCAGCGGAGGCGAGTGTTGAGATACTCGACGATAAGTTTCGCAATGAGCATGTGATCTTTACGGGGCATCACCCGATGAAGGTGAGCGAGCTCTTCATGATGATTAGAGAGATATTGAAAAAAGATATTTCGGTGGAGTACCTCCCGCCGGCATCAGATGACCCGATGGTGCATTACACCATCACGCCGTATACGTTTATTCCCAAGATCGGAAAGAAGTATGTCAAACACTACTATACCGATATGGGGCAGGGCCTGCTCCTCTGTATACAGGAAATATTCGATAAAATTCATAACAGAAAAGTGTGATGAAAAAGGTGTTTATTTCGACATCCTCTTTCGCAAAATTCGATGCCAGTCCTCTGCGCATGCTTACGGATGCGGGATGTGAGGTGCATATGAATCCTTACGGGAGGAAGCTGGCGGTCGATGAAATAAAGCATTTTCTTTCCAACAATATTGATTTTCTGATTGCCGGAACAGAGCCCCTCACAGAGGATGTCCTGGAGTCGGCGCCCAAGCTCAGGGTCATTTCACGATGTGGAACCGGTCTGGACAATGTTGATTTGAAAACTGCGGAGAGGCTCGGCATAAAAGTTTTCAATACCCCGGATGCTCCGACAGCTGCCGTTGCAGAGTTGACGGTGGGCATGATTCTGGATTTACTGAGGAAAATATCCCTTATGGACCGTGAGATCCGCAGCGGGACCTGGAAAAAGAGGATGGGAAATCTTTTGAGCGGCAAGACTGTAGGTATCATTGGCTTCGGAAAGATTGGACAGCGTACCGCATCATGCCTTGTGCCGTTCGGCTGTGAGGTGCGGTATTGTGATGCAAGGGAAGATCTGTGTGTACCGGGATACGAGAAGGTCGATCTGGATATTCTTCTTCAGACAAGCGATATCGTATCAATCCATGTTTCCTCCTCCCAGAGGATTTTGGGTGAACGTGAAATCGGGCTCATGAAAAAGGGAGCATGGCTGATCAACGTATCAAGAGGAGGGGTTATAGATGAGGATGCGCTCTATAAGGCGCTTAAGGGAGGCCACCTGGAAGGCGCAGCGCTGGATGTCTTTGAGCAGGAGCCATACGGCGGAAGACTGAGAGAAATTGATACGGTTATTCTTACCCCTCATGTCGGATCGTATGCAAAAGAAGCGAGGATTGGAATGGAGATTCAGACTGTTCGCAATCTCCTTTCTGCCATAGAAAGGCAATGATACGTTATCTTTCGCATGAGCTTTCGCCACACACTCCTTTTTACGGCTTAGCGGAGCGAGGGCTTGTCACGGTAAAGATCAAAGCGATGGCCGAAGGAGCCTCCTGTGATGTCCATCGGATTACCATAGAGAACCACTGGGGCACTCACATTGACTGTCCAGCGCATTTTTTCCCGGGAGGGAAAGGTCCCTGTGATTATGATGCCGAGTACTGGCTTTTTCGGTTTCCACAGGTAATTCACATAAGTGTGGAACCGGGCGGAGTAGTGAGAAAAACCGATCTGATAACGCCTCTGCGCGCCACTACCGATCTCCTTATTCTGCAATCAGGATGGGGAGCGCGGCGGAGCTCGAGTATGTATAGCCTCCAGGGACCGGGGCTGCATCCGGAGATCGGGACCTGGCTCAGGAAAGAATATCCCTGTATTCGTGCGGTAGGGTTCGACTGGATATCCCTCTCCTCATATGCGCATCGTGATGTTGGTCGGGAGGCGCATCGGGCCTTTCTTGATCCGGAAGGAGAGGGCCATCCGATCCTTGTTATTGAGGATATGCTTCTTGAGGACAACTTGGAAAATCTGAAGCATGTATGGGTTGTACCGCTCCGTGTATCGGGTGTCGATAGTGCTCCTTGTACCATCATAGGAGTGTTTGAGTGATACGGGCGGTTATATTTGATTTCGACGGCGTCATTCTTGAATCATCCACTGTGAAAACAAAAGCATTCAGGATGCTTTTTGAACGTGACTACCCGGACAAAGCGGATGAAATTACAGAATACCATCTCCAAAACATGGGCATTTCGCGGTACGTGAAATTCCAACATATCCATAAAGCAATCCTGAAACTGCCGTTGTCAGCGGAAAGAGAAAGGGAACTCGGCGAACGCTTTTCCGCATTGGTGCTCGATGAGATTTTGAAAGCATCTTTTGTTCCCGGTGCACAGGAATTTCTTACGGACAATCACGAGAAATATCATACATTCATTGCATCGGGTACCCCTGAGCAGGAACTGCATGATATTCTGCAGCAACGGCGTATAGGGCATCTTTTCAACGAGGCCCACGGATCTCCAAAACAGAAACATGATATCATCTGCGATATTATGCACCGCTACGGACTGAACCAGTCAGAAGCGGTGTTTGTGGGGGATGCTGAGAGCGACCGTCGTGCTGCTGAACAGACTGGTATCACGTTCATTGCGCGGCTCACTGAGGAGAACAGCAAGCAATTGAAGGAGTGCGCGTGGAAAGTGTACGATTTAACCGAGCTATCCGATGTAATCAGAAAGATTGAGGAAAACTATCAATGAACGCTCTCCCTACATACTCCAATGACATCTGGTTAGGGATTCCCTCTCCGTTTCTGCGCACAGCCAGACCGTGTGTTATCTTCTGGGGATGTGCTCCCAATGCTGGCCCGACAGACGATAATCAGCTGCAGGGAGCAAGTATGAGCGAAAGTGCACAGGTAACAAATCTCCTAAGAGATAGTATCCCCTTGACAGTGTTCGCTCTGTTGATTCTTAATAATAGGGTCTCAAAAAGATGCTATGTTGCATAACGGAATAGCAAAATATGTATGTTCTTGAGAGGACGACAAAGGAAAAAGGTGTCGGGTGAAACTAATTATCCAAATTCCCTGCTATAATGAAGCGGAAACGCTGGGAGTAACGCTGAAAGACCTCCCCCGCACGGTAGAAGGCTTCGAAACGGTCGAATGGCTGGTGATTGACGATGGCAGCACGGATAACACCAGTGAGGTGGCGAAAAGACACGGCGTAGACCACATCGTCAGACTAATCAAAAACCAAGGATTGGCAAAAGGATTTGTGACCGGACTTGAGGCGTGCATCAAACTCGGCGCAGACGTTATCGTCAATACCGATGCTGACAACCAGTATAAAGCACAGGATATTCCAAAACTCGTGAAGCCCATTCTGGAGGGAAAGGCAGATATTGTCGTAGGAGCGCGACCAATCGATGAGATTGAGCATTTCTCCTCTTCTAAAAAGATTCTTCAGAAAATCGGTAGTTAGGTTGTACGTCTTGCTAGCAATACTGACCTGCCAGATGCTACGAGCGGTTTCAGGGCTGTAAGCCGGAATGCTGCCCTGCATCTGAATCTTTTTAACGCTTACACCTATACCCTTGAGATGGTAATACAGGCCGGACAAAAAATATGTCGATAGTTTCTGTTCCGATTAGTACCAACCCCTATCTGAGGCCATCAAGGCTAATAAAAAGCATACCATCCTATATAAAGCACTCCATAAATACAATACTTCGTATATTTATTGTGTACAGACCATTCAGGTTTTTCTTTACCATAGGACTGGCTCTATTTTTAGCAGGTTTTTTAATCGGCCTCAGATTTATATGCTTCATGGTAACTAACACCCCGGGGCAATATATCCAGTCTCTCATTCTTGCCTCCGTATTGCTCGGAATAGGCTTTCAGACAATGCTGGTTGCTTTTTTAGCAGATCTGCAGGCAGTAAATAGAAAGTTGCTCGAAAATGTTAATTACAACCTAAAAAGGCTTGAGAATAGTGGAAACTACAATAAGGGACAGAGTGGCGTCGTCAATAATGAAAATGCTCACGATAAGGTCTCATAGATGAGCCCCCAATTTAATCTCCTGGCTGAGAAAAAGACAAAGCTCTTACATTTGGAAAAAGATTAGGTGAATAAGAGTATGAGAGTCCTTTTAATAAATCCTCCATATGATATCAGACGATATATGGGAAAGCTTTCAAAAATTTCATTTGTATTCCAACCATTCGGCTTGGCATATATTGCCGCATTCTTGAGAGATAGAGGTATAGAGGTAAAGATTTTCGATTCTCAAGTAGAAAAAGAACCGATTCAGGCAATTATAAAATCGTTCGACCCCAATATTATTGGTATTACATGTGTTACAGCATTAGTCTACAGCACTATCGAGGTAGCTAAGCTTATCAAAACAGAATTCCCGGATAAGACTATAAGACTATTGTTGTTGGTGGTATCCATCCCACAATAAGACCTGACGATTTTCTTGCAGAGAAAGCGATTGATTATGTTGTTGGTGAGGGCGAGCTTACAATGTACGAGCTTGTCCAGGCTGTTAACAACGGAATAGATCCTGCGTCCGTCCCTGGAATAAGGTGTGTAAGAAACGGGCAAACGATTGCAAGCGCTCCGCGCAAATTGATTGAGAACATTGATGACATACCCCCCAGCATTGGACCTCTTACCTATGAATGAATATAAAATTAGTCCGGATATGAGAACCGGTGATAAACTTGGCGTAATCCTTACCTCTCGAGGATGCCCCTTTGATTGTATATTTTGCTCTAACCGTCTGTTGACGGGGAAAAAATATAGGATGCACAGTATTGAGCGTGTTTGCAGTGAAATTGAGAATCTAATTAAAAATTATGGCGTAACACAACTTTTCGTTCAGGATGATAATTTTGCCGTAAATAAAGAGCGTGCCAAGAGTCTCTGTAGAGAAATGATTCGTAGGGAGTTGCACAAAAAAATTTCATGGTGGGCCGAAGCGAGGGTAGATTGTGTTGACGAGGAGCTTCTTTTCTTGATGGCTCAGGCTAATTGCAAAATTATCTCGTATCACATCTGTCCAAAATAGATTTTAGAAAGACCTCCGATTCAGGTAGTATAG
>NZ_DAIOFX010000047.1:13966-15134 GCF_036745535.1 Dissulfurispira sp. | reverse complement strand
TACCTGAATCGGAGGTCTTTCTAAAATCTATTTTGGACAGATGTGATATACTTTACATTGTAAGAGAGGCTGAGGAGTTCGGCGGCCCTGCTGCAGCAGAAAAGATACCTCAATATGGCAGATTCATTATCAATGAGGTAAAAAACCGAAGACAAAGAGCGATGGAAAAAGCCGAACAGCTCGGTATAAAGCTGGTAGTGGATAATACATGAGAATATTTCTAATTATATTCATTTTACTATTATTAACAGCTTCAAATATGTCGGCAGAGACCTTTGAAAAAACGGGGTTCTATTCAGCAAAGATAGATGGCTGGTTCCGCAATAGCATGCCAAAAGGCGATCTTATAGGCGATGTTTTCAATTGCTCCAAATGCGAGGAGCAAATCCAGATTCAAATAACATACGGGCCGCTGATACCCAAAGAAGCCTTATTCCAAAAATTTGCGATTTTATTAGGATTGGGTTATGCTTAAAAAAACTTCTTTATTACATTGGGATAATTTATCTCATTATATCTGCCTTTATTTTTACCCCTTACTTCAATTGGCAGTATGCAAAAGATCGCGGATTTATAAGTTGGCTTTTATTTGGTGAAATAGTTGCAACTTTAAAGGCTTTATTATGGCCATTATTCCTTTAGAAATACTATGGAAATCAAAAAAGGACTGACATTTACGCAGGCAATTGAAAACATCAGGGCTAACAAAAAAGCCGTCAGTAGCGTTAATAGCCGCCCTCGTAATATCGATTAGGAAAAAAGGAGGGACAAAGTTATGAACGAAAGACCTAAAAAAGGTACGATCCTTCTTATCGATGACGAGGAGGTGGTAAGGGAACTCGGGAAAGATATCCTTGAGGCGTACGATTATGAAGTGATTCTTGCTATCCACGGAAACGAAGGAGTGCGCATGTTCAACGAATATAAAGACAGGATCGACCTCGTCATCCTCGATATGGTAATGCCTGAAAAAGGCGGCAGACAGACATTTAAGGAGATAAGGTCGTTAAAGCCG
This sequence comes from Dissulfurispira sp., assembly GCF_036745535.1. NCBI lineage: Bacteria > Pseudomonadati > Nitrospirota > Thermodesulfovibrionia > Thermodesulfovibrionales > Dissulfurispiraceae > Dissulfurispira > Dissulfurispira sp. Next base: position 14,119 of record NZ_DAIOFX010000047.1, on the reverse strand, counting down.
GATGCAAGGGTGCTGATATGCAGCGGATACGGCGAGGAGCAGTATTTTTATGAGTTGTTCGAGGCCGGGGCAGCAGGCTTCCTTCAGAAGCCGTTTCAACATACAGAACTGCTGAGCAAGGTTGAGGAGGCAATGGCAAGATGAGCCATGAGC
>NZ_DAIOFX010000047.1:0-13866 GCF_036745535.1 Dissulfurispira sp. | reverse complement strand
ACATACAGAACTGCTGAGCAAGGTTGAGGAGGCAATGGCAAGATGAGCCATGAGCCATGAGCTATGAGCTATGAGCCAATAATTACCCCTTCTATCTTTAGTGGATTCCCTGTAAAGGCCTTTTTCACAACAAAGACATCGGGCAGCGATAAGGATGCTGTTTCAAAGATAGCCGGCATTGCATCGAATAGTATATATCTTCCCATCCAGAAACACACAGACAAGGTCTTAATAGTGGATTATGATGTTGAACCGAAAATAGCAGATGCTGTTATTACCAACAGGAAAGACATCTTGATTGGAGTTCAGGTTGCAGACTGCGTGCCTATTCTTTTATATGATATGCAAAAGAATGTTGTTGGAGCCGTCCATGCAGGATGGCGGGGGACTGCAGAAGAGATTCTGAAGAAGACTATAAAGGCAATGATGGATAGATTTTGCTCAATACCGTCTGATATAGTGATTGCTATAGGTCCCGGCATAAGGTGGTGCTGTTACGAGGTTGGTTACGAAGTAATAGAGGCAGTTGAGAAAGTGACGAGTTATGTCCCCGCTCCAAAGTCAAAAGACTACATAATTAAAAAGGGTGAGAAATACTGTCTTGATTTACCGACTGCAAATAAATATCAGGCACTTTCTTTAGGTGTCTCATTAGAAAATATATGGATGTCTGATGAATGCACATTCTGCCTCCCTGAAAAATATTATTCATACAGGTATGCAAAGGGAACAACCGGGAGGCAGTGCGGATTTATAGGGATTGTCTGATACGGCTTTGTGGTTTATAATAAATGCACAGAAGATAACTCAAAGGAGATACTATGCTAAAAGCAAAAGACATAATGACGCGCGATGTTATAACAGTCAAACCAACCACCACCATAGAAGAGATGGCACGGATATTTATAGAAAAGAAAGTCAGCGGTGCGCCTGTGGTGGATGACAATGGTGATGTAATAGGCATTGTTACCGAAAATGATCTCATAAGCCAGAATAAAAGGCTGCATATTCCGACTGTTGTGCGGCTGTTTGACGCCTTTATAATGCTCGAGAGCCCGAGCAGGATAGAAAAGGAAATCAAAAAGATGGCTGCGGTTACAGTGTCCGATATATGCGTCAGGGATGTCATAACAGTTACGGAAGACACCACCGTGGAAGACATAGCCACGATAATGTCTGAGAAGAAGGTGCATCTTATTCCTGTTGTTGAGGGCAAAAAGGTTCGCGGCATAATCGGCAAGATGGATATAATCAAAGGGATGGTGAAATAGCTGATGCCTAAGTTAAGCGATTTTATATGTCAGGCACTGCTCAAAGACTTTAAAAAGTGTTGATTCAAGTGTATATGAGAGATAATAAATGCGTTATCCATCAAGTATCCAATGTAGTAGATGACGGATACAAGATAAATGAATTTAGCAGTGCGTGGTTTAAAGTCTTTTCGCAGCACCTGACATATATTTTTAGATTAGAGTCGCTATGAACCATGCACTGAGGATTATTACTACATCGCCATCGGAGACAGAGGGATTGGGACTTAAACTTGGAAGGTTTTTAAAGGCAGGTGGTGGAGCCACTGTCTGTCTTTATGGAGACCTTGGCGCAGGCAAAACTACATTAATCAAGGGAATTGCATCGGCTTTCGGCATTCCTGAAAGGGATATCGGCAGTGCAAGCTTTGTCATAGTAGCAGAATACGAGACCACTCCCCCTTTTTATCACATAGACCTTTACAGGGTTGAGCGGGAAGATGACATCGATAATCTGGGCATATGGGAATATATAGGATCGGGTGGAATTGCCGTAGTCGAGTGGGCCGAAAGGCTTTCCGAACTTCCTGAAGACGCAATTAAAGGAAGGATGAATTATGTTGACGAAAATTCGAGAGAGATAATTATAGAAGGGATAAATGAAAAAGATTGGCATAATATGTAAGATTGGAAGACCCGAGCCGGTCGAGATATTGAAGGAGTTTCTCCCGTGGCTGAGGAATAAGGGCTATGAGGTGTTTCTGGACATAGAAACAGCAGGGCTCCTTAATATGGAGGGCTATTCGAGGTCACAGATACCCTCGATGGCAGATGTGATTATAGTCCTCGGCGGTGACGGGACAATGCTGGGTGTTGCGCGCCTTGTCGGCGATAGAGGGGTTCCAATACTCGGCGTCAACCTCGGAGGGCTCGGTTTTATCACAGAGGTGAACAGGGACGAGATATTCGAGGCCGTGGAAAAGGCGCTTGCAGGCAGATGCTCCATAGAAGAGCGGATAATGCTGACCGCTGCTGTACATCGTCATGGAGAAAGGATTGCCGATTTTGTAGTCTTAAACGATGTCGTCATCAATAAAGGGGCGCTTGCACGGATTATAGACCTCGAAACGTACATCAACAATTCCTATGTAACAACCTTTAAGGCTGACGGTCTGATCATTTCGACACCAACTGGATCAACGGCATATTCCCTGTCAGCCGGCGGTCCTATACTATATCCTACATTGAACAGCATTGTCCTTACGCCTATATGCCCGCATACCCTTACGAACAGGCCCATTGTCCTTCCCGATGATTTCACCATCGAGATCATAATGAGATCGGAAAGCGAAGACGTCTTTCTTACTCTTGACGGGCAGGCTGGGTTTTCACTGAGGAAGAACGACGCCATCGAGGTGAAAAAATCGAAATTCACGACAAAGCTCCTCATGCCATGCGAGCGTGATTATTTTCAGGTCCTAAGAACAAAGCTCAAATGGGGTGAGAGATAAGGATATTAATACATAAGTTGAGCTATGTTATATGTCAGGCACTGCTCAAAGACTTTAAAAAGTGTTGATTCAAGTGTATATGAGAGATAATAAATGCGTTATCCATCAAGTATCCAATGTAGTAGATGACGGATACAAGATAAATGAATTTAGCAGTGCGTGGTTTAAAGTCTTTTCGCAGCACCTGACATATATTTCCAAACTTAGAATCGCTCAATTTGGGTATGAACAAGATTGACAGCTTGAAAATAGTTCTTGAGTTTTATAAAGAACTCGGCTTTGAGAGACTGCCGCTTAATTACAGCAGTCAGCAGTCAGCAGTCAGCAATCAGGGCGTTAAACGAGCTGAACCCTTTGAACGAATTACTACTGTAGGCGGTTCAGGCCGTTCAAGAAGTTCAAATAGTCACAAAGAGGCTTTACTCAAGGCGATTCGCGATGAAATCGGCGACTGCCAGAGGTGCAAGCTTTCCATGGGAAGGACGCATATCGTCTTTGGCGAGGGCAATGCGAATGCAAAAATAATGTTTATCGGAGAGGGCCCTGGAAGGGAAGAAGACCTGCAGGCACGGCCTTTTGTAGGCGATGCAGGACAGCTTTTGACAAGACTCATCGAGAGGATGGGCTTTAAGAGGGAGGATGTGTATATTGCGAATATCGTAAAATGCAGACCGCCCATGAACAGGGATCCGCAGGATGACGAGATATCTACATGTTTCCCTTTTCTTGATAAGCAGATCGATATAATATCTCCTGAAGTAATAGTGTCCCTTGGAAAAATATCAGCATACACGCTCATGGGAGTTAAAGGCCCTATAAGCAAATTCTCCATTACAAAGGTCCGTGGAAGGTTTTATGAGTATAAGGGGATTCCTGTGATGCCAACATTCCATCCGGCGTATCTTTTAAGAAATCCAAAGGACAAATGGCTTACATGGGAGGATGCGCAGGCGGTGCTGAAGAAGTTAAGTAAATGAGTTATCAATGACTTATTGACTCTGGAGGTTTTATGAAGACATTATGGGCGCCATGGAGGATGGAGTATATACTTTCGGAAAAGGATAAGGAGTGTCTTTTCTGCGTAAGACATAAGGAGAATAACGACAGGGATAACCTTATTCTTCATAGGTCAGAACATGTCTATGTGATCATGAATAAGTATCCTTATAACAATGGTCACCTCATGGTCGTTCCCTATTTCCATACATCCTCATTTGACGGACTTCCTGATACTGCTCTTTCAGAGCTTATGAAGATTACAAAGTATTCTGTGGAGTGTCTTAGAAAAGCCCTTAATCCTGAAGGCTTTAATATAGGCATTAACTTCGGAGAGGTTGCAGGTGCAGGAATCGAGGAACATATGCATATCCATATTGTCCCACGGTGGGCAGGGGATGCGAGCTTCATGACAGTGCTCGGCGAAGTGAGGGTTATACCAGAGCATATACTTGAGACCTATGACAAGCTCCATCCTGTTTTTAATGCCCTTGAAAATTTACGATAAATTTACGTTAGCTCTCCTTTGACTATGGAGTTTTACCTTTAGTAGACTAATCGCATGGAAAGAAAGATAATCAAGGCATTTGAAGACAGCATAAACATAAAGGGGAAATTCGTTAAGGAAAACGCATCGCTTATCGCAGAGGTATCAAAACTGATAGCCGATGCATTTAATGACGGCAAAAAAGTTCTCCTTTTCGGCAACGGCGGAAGCGCCTGCGATGCATCCCACATTGCAGCAGAGTTTGTTAACCGCTTTAAAAAGGACAGGCCCGGCTTGCCTGCTATTGCATTGAATACGGACATGGCGGTGCTCACATCCATATCAAATGATTATGACTACTCGGAAATCTTTGCGCGACAGGTCAAGACATTATCAGAGCCCGGAGATATTGTCATAGCCATAAGCACAAGCGGGAGCTCAAAGAATATCCTTAAGGCAGTTGATGCGGCAAAGAAAAAGGGCTTAAAGACCATTGCCCTTACCGGGTTAAAAGGCGATAAGTTCGCTTCCAAAAGTGATTATGCCTTTGTTGTGCCTTCCGATGATACCCCGCGCATTCAGGAGACCCATATAACGCTCGGGCATGTCTTATGCCAGATGGTGGAAGAGATACTCTTTGAAGCACCGAGAAAAAGATGAAGGGATGAGAATCCTCGGAATCGATCCCGGAAGTATAAACTGTGGGTATGGACTAATTCGATACCCCAAAACTCCAAAACTCCAATATATTTCTTCAGGCAGGATAGTGCTGCCTGCAAGCAAGTCTCTTCACGCAAGACTGAAGGAACTCTACATATCCCTTGCGGATGTGATTGCTGAATATAAGCCCGATGAAATAGTGATCGAAAAGATATTTTTTGCAAAAGGCACCAAGACTGCCCTCAGCCTCGGGCATACAAGGGGAGTGGTGCTCCTTGCTGCTTCCTTAACCGGCCTCTCTATTTATGAGTACAGCGCCCTTGAGGTGAAGAAGGCAGTAGTGGGTTACGGCAGGGCTGATAAGAATCAGGTGCAGAAGATGGTAAGGGAAATATTAAACATTAAGCATTCATTATCTCCGGACAGCGCAGATGCCCTTGCATTGGCAATCTGTCATGCGAATAGTAAACAGCTAATTTGCGATAAGCATAGCTGACTTTCGCTTCAGGTTCTATTTTTAGCTGCTGACTACTGGCTGCTGTTTGCTGTATACTAATGTTGTGATTGCATCGCTGCGTGGAAAACTGATTTCAAAAAGGCCGGAGAGCCTGACAGTAGATGTGGGAGGCGTCGGTTACAGTGTTCAGGTGCCTTTAACGCTGCTTTCATCCCTTCCTGAAGAAAACAGAGATGTCTTTCTGTACATATACACACATGTGAGAGAGGGTGCCATACAGCTTTATGGCTTTCAGGCAGAGGATGAGAAAAGGATATTCACCACGCTCATAGGCATATCAGGAATAGGGCCGAAGGTAGCATTAAATATACTCTCAACTATTCCGCCGGATAATTTTCACAATGCAATAAATTCCGAGGATGTGGACGTCCTCTGCAGGGTGCCTGGACTCGGCAAGAAGACAGCCCACAGGTTAATCCTTGAGCTGAAGGGAAAGCTTCCATCCATTAAAGAAAAGAAAGACACTATTTATGACGACACCCTGTCCGCACTCGTAAACCTCGGCTATAAAAAGAACATTGCCCATGATGCCCTTGAAAAGGCATACAATAACGGCTACAGGGATATTGAAAGTTTACTCAGGGAGTCATTAAAATACCTTACAAAAGAGTGACTGAATGGAGTATTGGAGTGATGGAGTAATAGAATAGATGAGAATAGAGGACAACGAACTAAGTCCGCTTTCTCCTGAAGTAAGCCAGGAGGAGCTGACATATGAAATAAACCTCAGACCCCGCTCCCTCGATGAATTTATAGGGCAGGAGCGGATCAAGGAAAACCTTAAGGTATTTATTGCCGCAGCACGCCTCAGAAAGGAACCCCTCGACCATGTGCTTTTCTGCGGCCCTCCCGGGCTTGGAAAGACTACCCTTGCCACAATAATAGCCAATGAACTTATGGTGAACATAAAGACCACATCAGGCCCTGTTCTTGAAAGACCGGGTGACCTGGCTGCCATACTCACCAATCTCTCTGACAGGGATATCCTGTTTATAGATGAAATCCACAGATTGCCCCGAATTGTGGAAGAGGTGCTGTATCCGGCAATGGAGGATTATAAGCTCGACATAATCATCGGGCAGGGGCCAAATGCAAGGACGCTGAAATTAAATCTCCCGAGATTTACCCTTATAGGCGCAACAACGAGGACAGGACTTCTGACATCGCCATTAAGGGACAGGTTCGGAGTCATATGCAGGCTCGAGTTTTATAATCCTGAAGAGTTGAAGGAGATAGTAAACCGCTCTGCCCATCTGCTCGAGATAGAGATAAAGGGCGACGCTGCTATAGAGATCGCAAAGAGGTCCCGCGGCACACCAAGGATTGCAAACAGACTTTTAAAACGGGTGAGGGATTTTGCACAGGTAAAGGGCGACGGAATCATCGATATGAATATAACAAAGGATGCACTTCATGCCTTAAATGTGGATGTCCTCGGCCTCGACGAGATAGACAGGAAGCTCATTCTCACAATAATAGAAAAATTCAGCGGAGGTCCTGCAGGGATAGATGCCATTGCTGCATCTTTAAGGGAAGACAGGGAGACGATAGAGGATGTGTATGAGCCTTATCTCTTGCAGGAAGGCTTAATCGAAAGGACCTCAAGGGGGAGGCTTGCCACAAGGCTGGCTTATGAGCATTTGGGGAAGAGTCTGCCGCAGGGATTGTTTTAGAAGTGAAACTGCTGATGCATATATGTTGTGCGCCTTGCTCGTTATATCCACTTGCAGTTGTGAGAGACAGGGGCATTGAAGTAAGCGGACTGTGGTTCAATCCAAACATACATCCATTTACCGAATATAAAAACCGTTTTGATTCTGTAAAAAAACTCGAATCGCTCTGGGATCTGGATATTGAATATAAGGATGAATACGGATTGAAGGGGTTTTTGAGGAATATTATCGGAAGAGAAGATAATCGATGCGAATATTGCTACACGGTCAGATTGGAGGAGACTGCTAAAAAGGCCAGAGATATTAATGCCGATGCCTTTACTACATCTTTATTGGTGAGCCCTTACCAAAAATTTGATATGATTATGGATATAGGCAGGATGATGCAGGAACGGTATTCCGTGGAGTTTTTTATCGAGGACTTCAGAGAGGGATTTAATAAAGGCAGGAGGATGTCAAAGGATATGGATCTCTATAGGCAGAAGTATTGCGGGTGCATATATTCGGAAATGGAGCGATATGGACGGAATTCAGCACATAGGTAAGTTTTTAATAATCTTAGGTGTTGTCATTGCTGCCATAGGTGGTCTGTTGATGCTTTCAGGAAAGATTACATGGCTTGGCCAGTACTTAGGAAGATTGCCCGGAGATATAATCATACAAAGAAAAAACTTCACGTTTTATTTCCCTCTGGCAACAAGCATACTCATAAGCCTTTTATTTACACTTATATTCTGGATTATAGGGAGGAGATGAGACGATGAGAATATGGAGTATTCGTGTTGCTGTCTTTGTGCTGTTTATTGCCTATTGCCTATTGCCTATTGCCTCATTCGCCGAGACCACCATAAGGGTATTGCTTGTTGACGGCAAGAATACAAAGCTTCCCAAAAAGGACGAAAAGATTGAGAGGTTCGACAATGCAAAGGGAGAAGTGCTTTTGAGCGGACTGAAGTATTCAGGTTCTATAGAGGTGTGGAAAGGGGACAACGGTCTTTACATTGTAAATGAAATACCCATTGAGGATTATATAAAGGGCGTTGTCGCCGGAGAGGTGGGAAATAGCTGGGATATAGAGGCGCTGAAGGCACAGGCTGTTGTGGCGAGGACTTATGCCCTTTATCAAAAGCTGAATAGCGGTAAAATGCCTTATCATCTGACATCGTCCGTTCTTCATCAGGTCTATAAGGGCGGCAATATACCCGAGAATATAGCAAAGGCAGTGAATGATACGAGGGGCGAAATATTGACATATGAAGGCAAGCCGATAATCGCATACTATCATTCCACAAGCGGCGGCATGACAGAAGACCCTGCCGAGGTGTTTGGAAAGAGCTATCCATATTTGAAGCCAGTGGAGACGAGCTGCGAACTATCTCCTTATTTTATGTGGGAGAAACGCATACCTGTGTCCGAAATTGAGCGGGCATCAAATGTGACAGGCGTAAAAGAGATTATGATAGATGATCTGACGGTTTCCAACCGTGTGAGGAATTTTAGGATTATTACAGAGAACGGTGAACATAAAATTCCCGCCAAGGAATTAAGGAAGAGCCTCGGCTGGGACAGACTGCCGAGCACCATGATAATAAATATCGCAAAGGACGAGGATTTCTACATATTCAAGGGCAGGGGCTACGGACATGGTGTCGGGATGTGCCAGTGGAGTGCCCTCGATATGGCAAAGAAGGGAATGAGTTACAGGGATATATTGTCTAAGTTTTATCCGGGGACTGTCATAGAGTTACATGAGAACCGCTGACTTTGATTTTTACCTGCCAAAGGATTTAATTGCATTAAGACCTTCGGAGAAACGGGATAATTCGAAGCTCCTCGTCCTGCACAGGGATGGAAGCATCGAGCACAGGAGGTTTTTTGATATTGCCGAATACCTGAAGGAAGGGGATATGCTTATACTTAACAACACAAAGGTATTCCCTGCAAGGATTATTGCAACAAAACCTTCAGGCGGGAAGATTGATGTTCTGCTTATTAAGGATACAAATAAGGATGGTACATGGGAGATAATGTGCAGGGGCAGGTTTAATGGCATGGTAACAATTGGTGATGGGGTTAAGGCAGAGGTGTGGACAGAAGAAGTCAAGAGTCAGGAGTCAAAAAAGTTTTTAAGGTTTTTGAATATAGAGCCATCAATGGTTAATGATGTTCTCTGGCAGTATGGCCGTATGCCTTTGCCCCCATACATAAACCGCATGCCTGACGATGCAGATAAACAGAGATACCAGACCGTTTATGCAGAACATCAGGGGTCGATTGCTGCCCCAACTGCAGGCCTCCATTTTACCGAAGAGCTTCTCAATAAAATAAAAGATAAAGGTGTATCTGTTGAGGCATTGACACTTCATGTAGGTATTGGTACATTTAGACCTATAAAGGCAGAGTACTTAGAAGATCACAGAATGGATTCAGAATATTTTGAGATAAAATCATCTCTGGCGAATAAAATACAGAAGACAAAAGAGTCCGGCTGCAGGCTTATAACAGTAGGGACAACAACAACAAGGGCGTTGGAGGGTTTTATGAGCGGTCTGTTTCAGAGACTCAGCTCTGTAAATGGTTCTGTGCGTGGATACACGGATATCTTTATATACCCGGGATATAAATTTAGGGCAGTGGACAGCCTTATAACCAATTTCCATCTCCCGCGTTCCACTCCGCTGATGCTTGTATCTGCGTTGAGCGATTTCAAGAAAATATTACATGCTTACAAGGAGGCAATTGCCATGGGTTATAGATTTTTTTCCTATGGTGATGCTATGCTCATTTTATGAGGGTTAGAGGACCGGAAAGATCGTCCATTTTGCTCCTCGGCAGAAGCACCGTGATTATCGGCGCCACTGTCATAACTGTCCTGAGTTTTGGCCTTGGATACTTCTGGGGATACAAGGGGAGTGACGTTTCCCAGACAGAGGACGAGGTTAAAAAAGATACAGAACAGAAGGTGATTATTCCTCCTGAGGACAAAAGGGTGCTGGAGACTACTTCAACCACTCCAAAGGAGGCTCCTATAGCACCTTCTATAAAGCCTCCTGAGTTCCCTCAGGAGACCACGCCTCAAAAATCAGCAGAGCCTGAAAAGGAGTTGCCCAAGGAGCAGAAAACTGCTGAGAGCAAAGCAGGTAAAAGCCATGGGGTAGAGATTGCAGAGGGCAGGGGTGAGCAGGCAGAGAAGGATTCCTCAGAGGTGAAAGGGCCTGAAGTAAAGGCCGAAACAAAGGCCAAAACAAAGGAGAATACGCCTGCTGCCAATAAAGAAAAAAATACAGCAAAGAGTGCAGTAAAAAAGAATGCATTTCCAAAAACATCAAAGTCCGTAAAACTTTATGCTATACAGTTTGGGGCATTCCCTGATAAAGAAGGGGCTGAGCAGCTCCGGCAAAGCCTGAGCTCAAAGGGTATTAAGGCATACATTGTCAGCAGGACCGAAAGCGATCCCTACTTCAGGGTAAGGGTAGGAACTTATAAAACCAAGAGAGAGGCTGATCTGGCAGCAGTATCACTGCAGAAGAGAACAGGAATGCAGAATTTTGTAACGGCAAAATAAGACAGGTAAAGGTAGAGGTAGAGGTAAAGAAAAAAATATCTTTGCCTTTGCCTTTGCCTCTACCTGTAGTTATGGAGGCATTTACGAGAACTATAGAGATCGAACTGGACGAAGAAAGGGAATATCCTTTTCTTCACGGCGGAATAGACAAGACCCTGAAGGTTATAGAAAATTCCCTCAGGGTTGCTATCAGTGTCAGGGGCAATAAACTCCTCATTCAGGGGGATGACGGAAACGTTGACAGGGCGGAGAAGGTAATCCAGGAAATATGGGAGGTAAATAAAAACGGATACCTTCTAAAGCCCGAAGATATAAGCTATGCCATTAAATCCCTGTCAGAAGGCAAAGAGGTCTCTGTAAGGGATCTTTTTAAGGGCAATATCCCTGTTTCTTCAAAGAAGAGATTTATAATCCCGAAGACAGAAACACAGAGGCAATATATAGACTCGATAAACGAGTACGATATAATCTTCGGCATCGGACCTGCCGGCACCGGCAAGACGTACCTTGCAATGGCAATGGCCATCAATGCCTTTCTCACAAAACAGGTATCGAGGATCGTCCTTGTAAGACCCGCTGTCGAGGCAGGCGAGAAATTAGGTTTCCTGCCGGGCGATATAGCGGAAAAGGTCAGCCCTTATCTCAGGCCGCTGTATGATGCCCTCTTTGACATGATGGAGATAGACAAGGCATCAAAGCTGATAGAACGGGGCATTATCGAGATAGCACCCCTTGCATTTATGAGGGGAAGGACATTAAACGATTCCTTTGTGATCCTTGACGAGGCACAGAACACAACGTCGGAACAGATGAAGATGTACCTGACAAGGCTCGGCTTCGGCTCAAAGACGGTAATCACAGGCGATATAACACAGATAGACCTTCCAGCCGGCAGGATGTCAGGGCTTGTCGAGGCATTAAAGATACTCAAAGACGTGGAAGATATAAAGATAGTATACTTTTCCGAAAGAGATGTTGTCAGACACAGGCTCGTCCAGGAGATTGTAAGGGCATACGAAAGGTATGAAAAACGGGACCCAGAAGAGCAGCAGTAAGGGCCTCCAGAAAGCCTTTGAAGCAAAGGATATCTGGAGCAGGCTCAAGGAATACATGGGAAGGCATAGGGACGATATATACAAGATTATTGTCCTGATAGCCCTCGGTCTTATCGCTGCCCTGATAATTCAGGAAAAGATAGGTATCGATCGCTTTGCCGGCAGCTTTCTTATAGCAGCAGTAATCCTGTTCATCGTCTATAAAGACATAAGGCGTTATAAGCCAGGTTACCTGAGGGATTACAAGATGCTGCTCCTTTTAGGCCTCCTTGTGACAGGCACGCTCCTGCTTGGAAGGGTATATGAATACTTGCTGTCAGGACTTCACAGGGGGCTTGCCTTTCCCGATGGCAACGCCTTTATCTACGGCATACCTATCCCCATAGGAGCCATGCTCGTAAAACTCATATTTGACTTCCACACATCCATAATATTTTCATTTGCCATAAGCCTTTTGGCAGGAATATGGCTCAATGATCCTCTCTATACGGCTTATGTTTTTATCGGAAGTTTAACCGCCGCATTCGGGGTGGCGAGGTGCAAAAGGCGCTCGGCTCTTATAAAAGGCGGCATGTATGTAAGTGTTGTAAATGTTGCTACTGCCGGCATCATCCTGCTCCTCAACGGGAACCTTATCTCCCAGATGTCGCCTTCTGCTTTCCTGTTTGCTGCCCTGTCCGGAATTATGGTCTCTGCAACGGTCTCCATAATATTGCCTGTTATCGAATATATTTTCGGAATAACAACCGATATAAGCCTTGTGGAGCTGCTCGACCTCGATCAGCCATTAATGCGCAATCTCATGATAACTGCTCCAGGAACATATCACCACAGCGTTATTGTCGGAAACCTTGCCGAGGCAGCGGCAGAGGCCGTGGATGCCAATCCCCTCCTTGCGAGGGTAACGGCCTATTATCACGACATCGGCAAGATAAAGATGCCCGAGTATTTTGTGGAAAACCAGACAACTACTGCAAGCAAGCACGATAAACTGACCCCTCATATGAGCAGCATGATATTAATATCTCATGTGAAAGAGGGTGTTGAGCTTGCAAAACAATACAAGCTGCCTAAACTGATTACAGACATCATACAGCAGCATCACGGCACAAGTCTTATAGCATATTTTTATCAAAAGGCTATAGAGCAGGCCGCAGACGTATCCCATGAGAATTATCGGTATCCCGGACCCAAACCGCAGACAAGGGTAGCAGCCCTTGTCATGATGGCCGATGCAGTCGAGGCAGCTTCCCGTGCGCTTACAGACCCCACACCTGCAAGGATTTCAGCCCTTGTGGACAGGATAATAAACAATATCTTCCTTGACGGGCAGATAGATGAGTGCGAGCTTACCTTGAAGGATATCTCGGAAATCAAGAAGCGCTTTACCTATATCCTGACCAGCATCTTCCACAGGAGGATAGAATATCCCGAGCTTGATATAAAGGGCCTGCGCAATCCCGAAAAAACAACCTTTGAAGCCGGCATCCACAAAAACCCTGCAGAAAGGGGTTCTTTTGTGATGTCATTATTACAGAACAATGGAAATAACAATAAGAAACAACCAAAGACTGATAAGGATAAACCAGCGCCGCATAGAGAGCATCCTGAAAAAAGTCCTGAAACATCTAACCCTTAATCACCGCAGATACAGTTTTATCGAGTCTGCCGAGATAAGCGTGCTCTTTGTAAATGACAGGAAGATGAGGGAACTGAATCTGCAGTATCGCGGGAAAGATAAAACTACCGATGTCCTGTCGTTCCCGCAAATTGAACAGTTCAAACAGTTTAAACGGTTTGAACTGTTAACTTCTCTCGGCGATATTGTTATTAACCTTCCCCAGGCAAAAAGGCAGGCGAAGGAACACGGGCTGACCCTTTATAATGAGATCGCATGGCTTCTAATTCATGGAGCCCTCCACCTGCTCGGATATGACCATGAGAAGAATAAATACCAGGCAAGGAAGATGAGGGAGATGGAAAAAGAATTGCTTGGAGTGTTGGAGTAGTGGAGTATTGGAGCGCTGATTCAGCAAGTAAGGGGACTGTCCCACGGGACCGTCCCCGTTCCTTAATTTGAATACCCTGTGGTCTGTCTTGGCTAAATCCAGTATCATCAGTTCGTTTCCTTTGTCTTGAATCCTGCTATTGA
>NZ_DAIOFX010000046.1:14083-16075 GCF_036745535.1 Dissulfurispira sp. | reverse complement strand
TATATGTCAGGCACGGCCCAAAGACTTTAAAAAGTGTTGGTTCAAGTGTATATGAGAGATAATAAATGCATCATCCATCAAGTATCCAATGTAGTAGATGACGGATACAAGATAAATGAATTTAGCAGTGCGTGGTTTAAAGTCTTTTCGCAGCACCTGACATATAATTCTAAGATTAGATTCGCTCAGTTTAGGTCTAAATAAACAGGAGGATTATTATGGAGAAATTTTCGATCAGAGAGGTTGTCGGGCAGGCAGTTCAGACAGAGAAGCTGGGCTATCAGTTTTATACCACGATGGCGGAGAAATTCAGGAAAGAAAATGAAGACCTGTATAAGCTCTTCACGACCCTTGCGGAAAAAGAGTTGAATCACGAAAAGACATTCTCGGAACTTTTAGGACTTCTCGGAGACAACGAGCCCGAGGGATGGGAAGATATATCCCAGTATATGAGGGCAGTTGTGGAATCGGAATTCTTTCTTGGCAAAAACAAATCACTTCCATCCATGGAAAATATAAAAACAGCGAACGATGCAGTGGATTTTGCGATCGGTTTTGAAAAAGAGACACTGCTTTATTTCCACGGGATAAAGGATGCAGTGAAAGAAAAAGAGATTGTAGAAAATATTATTAATGAGGAAAAGGCACATATCAAATGGCTTGTCTGTTTTAAAGGCACTTTTACCAAATAAGTGCCTTTAATCCATAGGAAATAATAGAAAATCAAGCAGTGACAGGAAGTTATAAAAGGGGGATTTCGTAAGGGGGACTTTGTCCCCTTTACGGCTTATGATGAATGCCTTACGGAAAGCTATACATTGTCTCGACTCCAATTGGAAACCTTGAGGACATAACCCTAAGGGCGATAAGGGTCTTAAAAGAGGTTGATGTTATTGCCGCTGAGGACACGAGGCACTCCCGCAAGCTCCTCAACCATTACGGCATAACAAAGCCCATGATCAGTTATTGGTCTGAAAAAGAGAAGGTCAGGTCAGAAGAGATGATAGAAAAGCTGCGCTCAGGATTATCTATTGCCATTATCTCGGATGCAGGGACTCCCGGCATATCAGACCCGGGTGCGGTGCTTATAAAAAGGGCGATAGATGAAGGAATAGATGTTGTGCCGATCCCTGGGCCGTCTGCAGCCATCGCAGCCCTTTCTGCATCAGGGCTTTCAACAGAGGAGTTCACATTTATAGGCTTTCTGCCTCCAAAGACTGCACAGAGACAGAAAAGGTTAAATGAGCTTGCGCTTGAGCCGAGAACCCTAATATTTTATGAAGCGCTTCATAGGATATTGGACACGCTTTCGGATATGAAAGAGATATTTGCGGAAAGAAATGCAGTGCTTGCAAAGGAAATCACGAAGATGCACGAGGAGATATTGCGAGGAACCATATCCGAAATCCTCGATTCCCTTGAAAACAGGACTATTGCAGGGGAATATGTAATAATAGTCGAGGGAATGAAGAGAGAGAATGTCCAGATAGATATCGCTCTCGATGAGATCAGGGCGCTCATGAGAAAGGGAAAGGGGAGGAAAGAGGCGGTAAAGATTGTTGCGGAGGCTTACGGTCTCAGCAAAAAAGAGCTTTATGATAAATCTCTTGAAGGATAAAAGGAGGACAAGGCATTATCGCTCATTCTCGAAAGGCATCCAGCCTTTCTGCGAGGCTGAGCCAGCCCGCTTAGACATCCATGTCACGCTTGGGCTGCCTAAGTCCGCTCTAATACCTTGTCCTCCTTTTTTAGAGGATAGCATATGAAGGATTTTGAAATTTCCGCATTGCCTGAAGAAAGGGTGAGCTTCAGCAGGGATCTGCTTTCTGTTCCTGTTATAGTTGCTGCCCTCGGATATTTTGTCGATATTTATGACCTCATACTCTTCAGCATTGTTCGAGTTCAGAGCCTTAAATCCATAGGACTTGCAGGACAGGACATTCTCGATAAAGGCGTTTTCCTGTTAAACATGCAGATGGCTGGCATGCTCCT
>NZ_DAIOFX010000046.1:0-13983 GCF_036745535.1 Dissulfurispira sp. | reverse complement strand
GGCATGCTCCTGCTCATAATGAGGATAAGTGTTTATGAGTCAGGGATGTATAAACAGATAGAAGAAAGGGACATAAGCAGAGGAAATTTATTTATGCTTTTCACCAACCGCAGGCGTTTCTTCAAATATATGAACTCCATCCTCATTGGGCTTCCAATATGGTTCTGTGTGGGCATACTCATTACCTTTTCCCCTGAATTTGCAAAGACAATGAATATTTCAGGGGCGATTAATGCAGGCGAGGCAGTGATGTTCTGCTATATAGGACTGGTCTTCGGCGATTTTATCAGTGGAGTCCTCAGCCAGTATTTTCAGAGCAGGAAAAAGATTGTATTGATGTTTCTGATATTATCCTCCATTTCCATAGCCTTATATTTCATGCTCCGCGGGGCAAGTTCCTCATTGTTTTATTCGGCCTGCGGCATAATCGGTTTTGCAGTGGGCTACTGGGCAATATTCATTACCATTGCAGCAGAGCAGTTTGGCACCAACATAAGGGCAACAGTGGCCTCCACAGTCCCTAATTTCATTCGCGGTACGGTTATACCCATTACCTTCCTGTTTCAGATAACTAAAAAATATTTCGGCATTCTTAATGCAGGGGCTATGGTGGGTATTTTATGCATGCTTATTGCGTTTTGTGCGCTTTACCGCCTTGAGGAGACCTTCCACAAGGACCTGAATTATATCGAAGAATAGGAGGGAATTTATGACAGGACTGATAGAATCCCTTAATATTTCCGCATCGCCTTATATCAATGCAATCCTCTCCATTTTTGCCTTCATAGTGATAGCAAAGATTGCCGATCTTTTTGTGGACAAGGTTTTACGCAAATTTACAAGATTTACAAAGAGCGATATTGACGACAGGATACTCGATACAATCCACAGGCCTATATATTTCACGATTATATTGATCGGAATTGTCCTTGCTATTGCATACCTGAAGCCTTCACAAAGAGTAATGTTCTATGCTGATGGCATTCTCTATTCCATAATGACCGTAATATGGACGATTGCAGCCGTAAAGATAAGCAACATTGTTATTGAAGACGCCATTCATAAGGTATCTGATGTAACAGGCTTGAGCAAAGATATTATTCTCTTAATCGAAAATGTCTCCAAGATAGCAATAATCCTTGCTTCGCTAATGGTTATATTATCCATATGGAAGATAAACATCACGCCTCTCATTGCATCGGCAGGAATCGCAGGCGCTGCTATTGCCCTGGCTGCAAGGGATACTATAGCAAATTTCTTTGGAGGGCTAAGTGTTTTTGCAGACAAGCCATTTAAAATAGGTGACTTCATTGTCATCGATAAGGTCGACAGGGGAGAAGTTGTGTCAATCGGCATAAGGAGCACAAGAATAAAAACCCTCGATGACATAATGATAACCATTCCCAATTCCATAATCGCCGGCTCGAAAATAGTAAATGAGAGTGCGCCGACACCCAACCTCAGGGTAAGAATTCCTGTAAATGTCGCATATGGAAGCGATATTGACCTTGTAGAGAAGACATTGATCGATATTGCCTCACAGAATGGCAATATACTGGACGACCCTGCACCAAAGGTATTTTTCAATGCATTTGGAGAGTCTGCCTTGAACCTTGAGCTGTTGTGCTGGATAAAAGAGCCTGCCCTCAGGCTGCGTACGGCTGATGAGATAAACAGGGGAATCTACAAGAAGTTCAATGAACTCGGAATAAGAATCCCCTTTCCCCAGAGGGATGTGCATATTTATCAGGAATAGGCAATATGCTATAGTATGAACTGAAGGCTAAAGGCATATGCTCCAAGGGGGATGCATGAGGATCAAAGTAACCTTCAGGACAGAAAAATTACCAATCTTTTACCGCCACAGGTTTATGGCGCTGATAAAGGAGGCGCTTAAAAAATCCGATGCCGCCTATAAAGAAAGCCTCTATCCGGACAAAAACTCGGAACATTCAAAAATAGTCAAACCATTCTGCTTCAGCGTCTCCATGCCCTCGGGCAAAATAGCTAAAAAAGAAAAAATCATTATTGACGAAGGCGTGGAGATTGAAGACACGGTTTTCTATTTTTTACAGAACAGCAGCATCTCTTTTTATATAAGCTCCTCTGAATATCAGTTCATGGTATGCCTGTACAACGGCCTGCTTGATATGAAATCTTTCCAGTTCGGAAATAACATATACCTCAAGCTTGAGAGAGTATTCATGCTCGATGAGAAAAAGATAAACGCTGATGAGGTAATGTTCAGGACTAATGCACCCGTATTAATTGAGAATAAAGAAGGCAAACCCATTCTTCCTATAGCCTCCGGCCTATCGCCTATTGCCAGTTTCAATGAGCATTTCAATGCCATCCATGACAGGATTTTGAAAGACATAAGAGGAGAGGGGCTTTATAGAGAGATTGAATTTATTCCTGCGAAATTGAAAAAGCAGGTAGTCAAACATACACTGAAAGGCTTTCGTGAAAAGACCGGCAAGCCTTATATGACACTCACATGCTTTGAAGGATGCTTCAGACTCAAAGGCGATCCGAGGGACTTGCAGATGCTCTACCAGATAGGCATTGGATTGAGGACTGGCCAGGGCTTCGGGATGGTGGATATTGTTTAAACAGTTTGAACCGTTAGTTTACAGGAGGGTGAATGTCTGTTAAATATTTCGAAGATTTATCAGTCTGGAAGTTATCGCGAGAATTGACCGATAGAATTTATAAAATCACAGGCTCAGGCGAATTCTCAAAAGATTATGGACTTCGCGACCAGATAAGAAGGGCATCCGTATCAATAATGTCCAACATTGCAGAAGGATTTGAGAGAGGCGGCAATCAGGAGTTCAGCCAATTTCTGTCAATCGCAAAAGGCTCAAGCGGAGAAGTGCGCTCTCAATTGTATGTTGCAATGGATCAGGGTTATATTACTCAGAAAGATTCTGAGCAATTGATGGATGATTTTAAAAAACTTTCTATTATGATTAATAATTTCATGGAATACTTAAAAGGAAGCAATTACAAAGGGACAAAATACAAAAAACCGCCGGTAAAAAGTATGAGGGAAGAAGTTGAAGATTTTCTAAAGGACTATAAAAAAGGAACCGTTTAAACCGTTTGAACCGTTTAAACCGCTCGAACTGTTTGAACTGTTGAAACCGTTTAAACCGTTTTTTATGAGAGAGAGGGAGTAGAATGGAAGAGACGATAGAAATATATCTGGGTGATTGGCTCTATAATGCAGGTATTGTTGGGTTTCTGAAAATATTTGAGTTTAACAACAGCAGTAGTGATATTATCAGGGGGGACAACTTTATTTCATTTAACCGGGACATGCTGGCAGATTTTCAGGAAAAATATTTCTCCTTTGTTTATCAGAAAGCCAATACCATTAAAGATAAAGCTGAAAAGTTAAAAAATCTCCTGTCATCTGAAGCTACAACAGAAAAAATTAAAGAATATATTAAGAGCATCACCATCTCAAAAACTATGAAAAACGATGCTGTAATCTCCGAAATATTGATTGAAACAAAAAAATCAAAAGACTGGAGGGGAATAGCAAATAAGCTGATAGAAGCGTTGCCAAGCCATTGGGATAGGAATAAAGACTTATATTCCAAATATTATTTACAAGGCTTTTATGAGGGGAAAAGCATTTTCAACGCTAATGTTAAGTCCAAAATCAAAGAACTGTTCCATAGGGATTTTATTAAGCCTCTATTCAGCGACGACAAACAGAAAAAGAAGGTTCATTATTGCAAGGTTTGCAATAAACGAATAGCCCAAAAGGATACATTCTTTGATGAGGGTGCATTCAAGCTTACCGGTGCAAGCGCCAATGAGTTCAAGAATTTCTACTGGAACCTGATTCCCAATACCCATCTCTGCTCTTTATGCGAGTTGATATATCTTTGCTCATTTGCCGGTTTTTCAAATCTGAGAGCAATTGGCGACTACAGACGATATCTTTTTGTGAATCTTGATACAGCAGTTGATGACATATACAAGATCAATAATGCTGTTGAGAATTTTATCTTGCCCAGTAGAAAAAATCCTTACAAAGCAATAATCCACAACATGCTCCTTAATTTCCAGCAAAAGAGAAGTCGGTGGTCTCTCGGAAATATTTTATTTGTAGAATTTGCTACTGAAAGCGAGCCATATAGGATACAGCACTTTCATGTTCCTGCCTATATCGCAAAGTTGTTTGAAGGCGACAATTACAAAGATTTTGAACAATTAGACGGATTTTATTATAAAGAGAGAAAAGAGGACAAAGAGAGTATAAATGTTCTCCAAAAGACCATCGATTGTCTGTTAGGAGGAATATCCTTATATGGATTTTTGAACAAGATAATGCGTGATATGATCTCTGGAAAACATAACCGCTCAAATGGGTTGTTCAATATGGTAAAGATTCAAAAAAGTCTTGATATTTATAAAATCAGGAGGGATGACATGAAAGAAAAGGCCACAAAAAAACTTTGGTCATTGTATTACGAAGGTCAAGACATCTCAAAAGAACTCAAAAGAACGGGTGCAGAAAATAAAATAGACAGTATTGCGTATAAAATGCTTTCATCGCTCAGGGTAAGAGATTCAAAGTCTTTTTATGACACTATGTTACGGCTCTATATGAATCTTGGCAGGAAAGTTCCAGCAACACTTCTTGAAACATTTTCACCAGATAGTGTTTTAGACCCAGAGGCGTTGGGATATGCCTTTCTGACAGGCTTGCTTGGAAAAGAATATTCTGAACATACAGAAAAAGGAGGGAATAGCAATGAGTAAAGGGTTAACAGTATCAATTATTTTCAATGCTCAGAGTTTGAATTATGGTGAGGGAACTGGGAATGTATCAGAGCTCAAGAAGCTTTCGAGGGATAACGGACTGGTTTATTCATATGCATCGAGACAAGCAATAAGATATGACATTGTAAGAATAGGAATGCAGCACTTTAACTGGCCGACTTTAGGGGAAGAACTCGAATCAGTTGGAGACGGCAATAAGAAGACAATCCAGTTTGCTAAGAATGCATCAATAAGCATATCTCCAGAGATTGACTTTTTTGGCTATATGAAAACTGAAAAAGGACGTGGCGCGTTGAATAGGGCAGCCGTTGTCCGCCTTAGTTCTGCTGTAGCATTAGAACCATATCTAAATGATATTGAATTCTTATCAAACAAGGGATTGGCTGACAGAATGGCCCTGGTAAAGAAAGAAGATATTCATCCCAATATCGCACAGCTTGAGCAGCATATGAGCTTCTATACCTATACGGTTACAGTTGACCTCGACAGAGTAGGCATTGATGAAGACATAAAGCTTGATAACATGGAAAGGGCTAAGCGTGTAAAAGAACTCCTTGAGATTCTAAAAGTCCTTAATAGAGAGATTAAGGGAAGAGTGGAAAACCTGAATCCGCTCTTCGTCATCGGCGGTATATATGACATTAAGAATCCTTTTTTCATGGGAAGATTGAAACTTGAATGGAAAAGCGTTACCCCTTCAATAGCACTTAATCCCATAAAGGAAACATTGAGTGTTACATTTAAAGGACAGGTGACAGGTAGTAACACTTATGTGGGGCTTGTTTCAGGCATATGGGGTAATGAGGATGAATTAAAACAACTTCCGGTAAAAAGAGTGGCAGATATTGAGACTGTCTTTTCTGAACTTGCCGGAGAGGTGAAGGCTTTTTATGAGAGTGCTTAAGCTCAGGTTATATCAGGATCTTGTGTGCTATAGAAAGCCAATGTCTTTTAAGGCAGGGGAAACTTACCCCCTGCCTCCACCGTCCACGATAAATGGCTTTTTGCATAATGCTCTGGGTGCAAAAGAGTATATCCCTATGACTTTTTCTATACAAGGGACATACACCAGCATAACGAATAACCTGCAAAGACTTTACAAGTTTGGTAGTGTTAGAAAAGACAAAGGGAAAATCCGAAACTATTGGGCTGTAATCGGTAATACAGCTATAAACCCTGGTGTTTATTATGCAAATCTTCTTGTTGAAGTATCTCTAATAATCCATGTGAAGGCATCAGAAGATGTTTTAATGCAACTATCTGAGGTGCTTTTATTCCCAAGGGAGTATCTATCTCTTGGCCGTAGGGAAGATATTGTTCGCATTGATGAAGTTTCTCTTGTTTCTCTGCAAGAGCGAGAAGACCGCAGAAACGGTATACCTCTCAGGTATCCTGCCTATGTTCCAAAACAATATGCATTAGACAATGACCTGCACGGTATTAATTACCGGTTGAATAGCTATTATGAAATTAAAGGCGGTTTTAAAAAATGGGAGCAGGTTGAAATGCTATATGTAGAATCAGGAAAAGTTTACAGCAAAGTTTTTGTTGACGAACAAGGTGATCTTGTGTTCTGGCATAAATGATGAATAGTGATGAACTTGTCTATGCAAAGAGTGAGCCGTGCCAAACAATAAAAGAGCATACAGATGCCCTTCTTGATAACCTGCAGTTACTTAGAGAAGCTTACGGAGAAAGAATAGAAAATCTTGTGCCCGAGCGGTATAGAATCATTTTCTGGGATGTATTGTCGCTTGTGATAAGGTATCATGATCTTGGGAAAATACATATAAATTTTCAGAATAAGATAAGGAAAAAAATCAGCTTGCCTTTGTTATCGCCAATCGTTGACAAAGAAATTCCCCATAACCTCTTATCAGTAGCCTTTTTCGGAGAAGAGATTTTTGAATATGAGAAGGATGTAACCAGGGCAATTATTCAGGCTATTGTATTTCATCATGAAGGCAAAAGTCTTCCTAATTTCAGTGAGATAGAGAAAACGATTCAAAATGATTTAGAGTCGAGAAAAGAACTTATAAGCGATATTGTAAACCCGCCTGCTTGTCTTTGGACTGGCTATGAACGATATTATAAAACAAGAATAACGCCAAATAGCGATATTTATGTGTTCTACCTGCTTCTTAAAGGACTTTTACACAGGCTTGATCATGCATCCTCAGCATTTACCGATATTGAAATAAAAGATGATAGCCTTCCAGAGAAGGTTTTAGGATTTTTATCACACAAAGGTGATTTAAGAACGCTTCAGCAATACGCCTTGAACAATCAGGATAAAAACCTTGTTATAGTTGCCTCTACCGGTATCGGTAAGACAGAGGCAGGACTTCTTTGGGCCGGGCGAGAAAAAACATTTTTTACTCTGCCACTCAGGGTCACTGTGAACTCAATTTTTGATAGAGTAGCTAACGAAAAAGCAATCAACTATAAAAATACCGGGCTTCTGCATTCAACGAGCCTTGACTACCTTGACTATGCCGGCTATGAAACTCCATTTGAGATTTATAAAAACTCACGGCAGCTTTCCTGTCAGGTTAATATATCAACAATTGATCAGTTGTTTACTTTTCCATTCAAATATGGTGGATACGAGAAAATCATATCAACACTACTCTATTCTAAAGTTATCATCGATGAAATTCAAAGTTATGAGCCGAAAATTGCGGCGATTATTCTCAAGGGTTTATATGAGATATACAAGCTGGGTGGAAAATTTCTAATAATGACCGCTACACTTCCGCAGATATATCTTGACTGTCTTAAAGATTTTGGTGTGCTATTTGAGTACGGAGAATTTTTGACTGATAAGAAACGACATAGAATAAAAGTAGTAGAGGACAGTCTAAGTGCAGCTTTTGACATGATACAGACTCTCGCAGTCAATAAGAAGGTTTTAATCATTGTAAATACTGTTAAACAGGCAAAGCAGGTATTCAGGGTATTAAAAGCTAAGGGTTGCTTTCCCCAAATGCTTCATTCTCTTTATATTGCAGAGGATAGAAAAAGACTGGAAGATGAGATTTGTAAATTTGCAGAGAGGCAGGGAAATCATGGAGTATGGATTACCACCCAACTTGCTGAAGCATCTCTTGATATAGATTTCGATGTCTTATTTACAGAATTATCATCTCTTGATAGCCTTTTTCAGAGAATGGGGCGTGTTTACAGAAATCGGGAATATGATGGTAATGAACCGAATGTTTTTGTTTATACACAGGATTGCTCCGGTATCGGAAGCATATATGACAGAGAGATATTCAGCTTCTCAAAGGAGGGAATAAAGGAATTTGATGGTATGTTTTTACAGGAAACCGATAAAGTAACAATGGTTAAGAATATTTATAACAAGGAAAAATTACAAAATACAAAATATTATGATGAATTCGAAAAAGCATTGCAGATACTTAAAAATATCATGGACTATGAATTCAGAAAGCAAGATGCTCATAATATACTCCGTGATATTTATGCAGTAAGAATAATCCCTATTGAGATTTACGAAAAGTATTCGGATGAAATCATGGAAAAGGCGAAAATTCTAAAGACATCAAAGAATAAAATGGAACGACTGAGAGCAGAGCAGTTTATAAACGACAAATCAATGGATATTTCTTATTTCAGAATGAAGCAGGCAAATGCTTTATTGACACCGATTAATAAACTTAAGGGCATTTATATTGCAAATTATAAGTATTGCCCTCATGAGGGATTGTTGTTTGATGAGACGGTAAGCAATTTTATTTGAAATGCATTTATTTGTTTCTAAAAAAGGAAAAGAATTGAGCTATGACTACCCTCTACATCCTTGAATCGGTCAACATCAACGGAGGCAGCAAGAAAGATTTTTCAGACATACATAACACTAAATGAAAGGATAATTCTATGTCAAAAACTTCAACTCAAATCCTTACAAAACATCAAAAAGAACTGCTCAAACAGTTTCTTGAGGTTATGGAAAATAAGGATGAGGCGCGCTCACTCTTACCGAGCTTGAGGGTTTTCTCTTCGGCCTTGCCATTACGCCTGATGTGATTATGACGAGCGAATGGATGCCTGAGATATTTGGCGGGGAGATACCAACCTTTGACACCAAGAAGCAGGCGGATTTACTTTTGAAAAATCTTATGGAGGCGTATAACGCCTATAACAAGGCCTCTCATGCTGGGACATTGAGATTTCCTTTTGATATGAAAAAGCTTTCAGGCGATATAATTGACGACATGCAGGACTGGTCTTTCGGGCTGCTTGAGGCCATGAGGATGAGGCCTGAAATCTGGCATATTGCCGATAAGGAAGATTTTGAAAATGCGGATGAGGATGTAAAAGATGTTATCCTCAGCTTTTGCACTTTATACGGCTTTGTTCATCCAGAGGAGAGCAAAGATTTGTTTATAAAACATGGCAAACCAATGGATGACGAGGCTGAGTCTATGGCAATACTTTTGGCAATGCTGCCTTTGGCTGTGGAAACGCTTCAGGCTCATGGAGCGCGATTGGAGAAGGAACGGCAGCGTAAAATGGCCGGCGGTATTGTTGATTTGAATTCACGCAGAATAAAAGTCAGCCGCAACGGTCCTTGCCCCTGTGGCAGCGGGAAGAAATACAAAAAAATACTGCGGAATGAATTGAAAGCTTTTGCTGCCAACTCAAGTTGACAATAAAGCTAATAATATGTAAACTGGAGTTTACAAAGCAAGAAAGAATCAATGATGGATGCGAGCAGATTAAAAGAAAGCCTGCATTTTTATAACCCCTGGTGGGAGACGGAAAGGGTTCCGCCCGACTTGTTGACCGAATATCAGAGGCCTGTTGTCAAAGATATCATATCTTATTTAAGACTGGACAGAATTATTGTCCTGAAGGGGCCTCGCAGAACAGGGAAGACCACCATCTTTTATCAGATCATTGATAACCTTCTCAGGAATGGAGTTCACGGCAAAGACATCATTTTTCTTTCTTTTGATGATATCAGGATGAGGGTTGAACTGGACGATATTCTCAAAATATATCAGCAGATGAATAAGCGGCTGATTAAAGAAGGAAGCCCTCTTTATATTTTTATGGATGAAGCTCATTTCTTGGAGAACTGGCAGTTTTTCGTTAAAAAATATTTTGACAGGAAATATCCGCTCAAGTTTCTGGTGTCCGGTTCTGCAGCAAGTCTTATAAAGAAAGGAACGGAGTCTCTTGCCGGAAGGACAATAGATGAGACTATTTATCCTTTCAGCTTTTATGAGTTTTTAAGTCTTCATCTGAAAAAACAGAAGCTTATGGATAAGGTCAATCGCCTTAGGGATGAGTTCAAAGGTTTTAATTTTGTGGATATTACAGAGTTGACCCCATATGCTGTCGAGATTAAAATCCTCTTTGAAGAATATTTGCAGAAGGGAGGGTTCCCGAATTTATTTGGCATTAATGAAACATTGCTATGGAAAAGACTTGTGAGAGAGGATATAGTGGAAAAGGTGATTTATCGGGATATGGTTGAGCTTTATGATATTAAAAAACCGGAAGCTCTCGAAAAATTGTTCCTGTACCTCGTGGATATTTCTTCTCAAATTTTAAGCGTTGCAAACATCGCAAATTCGCTCGGATTAAGCCGGGAGTATACGGAGAAATATCTGTTTTATCTTGAACAGTCATTCCTTATTAAACGGTTGAAGAAATATGCAAAGTCGGTCGAAAAAAGCATCCGAAGCGCCGAGAAGCTGCATATTCTGGATGCAGGACTGATGAACGCCTTTTCAAAGATGGAGGCCGGTCATATTATGGAGGGCGTATCCGCAGGTCATTTGCTAAGACTTAAAGATGCAAGGGTTTATTATTTTCATGAAAGATATGAGGTTGATCTTGTGGTGGAAATGGATAAGAGCGTTTTACCCATAGAGGTGAAATATAAAGGGCATATCTCAAAACAGGATATAAAAGGCATAGAGGTTTTTTCGCGAAAATTCAAGCCGGATAAGGGTATGGTCATAACACGGGATATGTCCAAAGAAGAAAAAGTTAACGGACAGAGTCTGATGTTCATACCTGCATGGTTATTTATGCTGTTGGCTGTGTAGCAGGAGGCATATTGTTTTAATCATGGAAGCTGTTAGAGGCATAGATTTCCAATCCCTCAAGACCACGGGCGTAAAGGTTAATTATCTATATGTCTGCGAGCGGAAGCTGTGGCTTTTTGACAGGGGCATTCAGATGGAATCGAAATCCGACAAGGTTCTGATGGGAAAACTTACCGGAGAAAATTCATATCCAAGGGAAGAAAAGAGAGAAGTGCTGATTGATAACCTCATCAATATAGATATTGTCGGGGATGATGAGATAAGGGAAGTGAAATACAGCAACAGGATGCATCATGCAGACAGGATTCAGTTGCTCTATTACCTTTATTACCTCAAGCGGCTTGGCATTGAAAAGCGGGGCGTTATCAATTATCCTAAGATTAGAAAAAGGGAGGAAGTCCTGTTGACGGCTGATGCTGAAAAAGAGGTAGAGGCGGCATTAGTAAGAGTTCAGGATATTCTGCAAATGGATAAGCCGCCGCAGTTGCAGAGAAAGCCGTATTGCGCTAAATGTGCGTATTACGAATTTTGCTGGGGGTGAGAGATGTCCAGACCTTATTATATATTTTCAAACGGCAGGATCAAGCGAAAAGAGAATACCGTCTATATTGAAAACGAGAACGGAGACAAAAAGGCGATCCCTGTAGAGGATATAGACACGATTCACCTTTACGGAGAGGTTGATCTTAACACAAAGCTTTTGAACTTCCTCTCGCAGCAGAATAAGACCGTCCATGTTTATAACTATTACGGCTTTTACGCAGGCAGTTTTATGCCGAGGGATAGGAACGTATCCGGCGAACTGACTGTGCGGCAGGTTGAGCATTACCTTGACCCCGAGCGCCGTTTTTTCATGGCATTTTCATTTGTTGAGGGAGCGATGTTTCACATGCTTAGGAATCTGCGTGAATATAAAGACACCGCCGGATTTCAGGATAAGATAAAGGACGAGCTTGCCAATGCTTCGGAAACAAAGACTATCAACGAGCTTATGGGATGCGAGGGCAGGGCAAG
Source organism: Dissulfurispira sp. (assembly GCF_036745535.1). NCBI lineage: Bacteria > Pseudomonadati > Nitrospirota > Thermodesulfovibrionia > Thermodesulfovibrionales > Dissulfurispiraceae > Dissulfurispira > Dissulfurispira sp. The sequence goes on along the minus strand of NZ_DAIOFX010000046.1, from coordinate 2,086 downwards.
GGATGCCTATTATCAGGCATTTAATGTGATTTTAAAAGATGGCTTCAGCATCGAAAAAAGAGAGAAGCGCCCTCCTTCCAATCCTGTGAATGCACTCATCTCGTTTGCCAATTCGATGATATATTCCACTGTGCTGTCGGAGATATACCACACGCAGCTTAATCCAACAATAAGTTATCTGCACGAGCCGAGGGAAAGGCGATATTCTCTGAGCCTCGATATTGCGGAGATATTCAAGCCGCTTATTGCAGACCCGATTATTTTCAAGCTCGTAAACAATAATATGATAAGCTTTGAAGATTTTGAGGAGGATGTGGGCTGCTACTACATGAATGAAAGCGGAAGAAAGAAATTTCTCAAGGAATTCGATCAGAAGCTTACGACAACTATAAAACACCGGAAGCTCAAGCGCAATGTCTCTTACAGGACGCTGGTCAGGCTTGAGTGTTACAAGCTTATAAAGCATTTTATTGGTGATGAGCTTTATGTGCCGTTTAAGGCGTGGTGGTAACTTTAGGCAAAAGGCTGAAGGCGAAAGGGCAATAAATGGCGTATTTAATCATTACCTATGATATTGGAGAGGATAGAGTAAGCAAAGTCAGAAGGATTTTGAAAAAGTATTTCATGTGGGTGCAGAATTCGGTGTTTGAGGGAGATATCACCGAGGGTAAGCTTGCGAAATGCAAAAGCGAACTCCAAAAGGCTATAAACGAAGATGAGGACTCAATCTATTTTTACAGCCTTGAAAACAGGCTTAATTATCGGAAAACAGTTATGGGAGTAGAGAAGGAGTTGACAGGGAATATATTATGATAAATTATAACTATGTTTAAGACAGCCATATTTAAACTGCATAACCCTTCAAAAAGAAAGCAAGTCTTACTGCAAAAGGCTTTTAAGAATTATCATCTGCTTTATGACAGGTTACTGAAAGTCATATCTCAGGATTTAAATGGTTTTTATAATGCTATAGCTTATACTACTAAAAAGGGCGATATAAAATATGATGATAAAAAAGCAAATAAATATATCAGGTCAAAATATGAAAGTATTTTTAAAGCCTTTACTTTATCATCTGGTCTTAGAGACTCCCTTTGTAAAGACTTAGCAGGTAATCTTTTAAGCTATAAAGAACTATTGTCACAAAGATCGAATACATCATATCCATCTTTGCAGAAATTAAAGGAGCATGAAAAAGAGAAAGTTTTAGAAAATTTGTATGAGTCCCTTAAAAGCTGTATAGATACGGAAACGGAAAACCGTTTACGAGATGAGATTGCAAGGCAGGGTAAAGGAGATATAAAAATAAAGCCGCTCTCTTTTATCAGATGCGACATAGCACATCAAAATATGGCATTTCTTTATAATCCTACAAGAAAGAAATATTATGCCCTGCTTTATGTATTGCCTTCTTCTACTAAGAAGCTTGTAATAACAGACGAGCATGAATTTTATGATGTCAGAACTGGTGAGCTTTTTTTGAAGCCTAAGGGCACGGCAACCGGTCTGCTCTTTCCGATAGAAACAGGACAAAGAATAGTCGAAAGATATTTAAACGGCAAGGCAGAACCAAAAGAGGGCAAGCTTGTTTATGACAGCGAGAACGACGAATATTATCTACATCTTGCCTTTGAGTTTAAGCCTGAAAAGATCGAGACTGAAACAATCATGGGAATTGACAGAGGAATTGAAGCCATTTGTGCCTATTCTGTCCTCGATAAAAGACATAACCTGCTTGAAAGTGGCTTATATGAAGGCAAAACATTGAAAGAATTATTACAAAGCGAAGAAAAACGAATGTCTGAACTACAGAGTCGCGGTATTACATATAGACTCCGCGTAAGAAGAAACTGGGCAAACAGAATAATTCACGAAGCCACTAATATGGTTGCCGATATAGCCTTGAGGTATAAATCTCAGGTTTATGTCGAAGATTTAAAGCCTATAACCGACAGGTCTAAAGCCAGCAAAAGAAGCCCGTTTAACAAAATATTAAATCGTTCGCAGTTTCAAAAATTTCTTACTATCTTGGACTATAAGCTTGAAGAAAGAGGACTACCAAAAGCCAAAAAAGTCCATCCAGCTT
>NZ_DAIOFX010000045.1:0-16259 GCF_036745535.1 Dissulfurispira sp. | reverse complement strand
AGGCAATCACTTACATATCTGGAACCCCGAACATGGAGATAAATGTGTTGTCCCTATTTGGAGAAAAATTCGACTGCATACCTATATCTCATTATCTTGTTGTAAATACGCCTTTTACCTAAGCGAAGGCAGCCTCAGCGATGACATTCTGAATATGGCTAACACAATGATAAGAGTTAGCGATTTGCAGCTTGCTCAGAGGACTAAAAAACCGAAGAATGGTTTTTATGCTCAGGTTGAAGAGCTTATTAAAGAGATAACTCCTGTTAAAGAGGATATTGAAAGGAAGAAAACGCTTGAAGGCAAATCCGGCAAAAAGTATCATCCTGCATATTTTATTAAAAATGCAAATGCGGTTATTGAGCCATTAGCCCACCCTGTTCAGGCTGTTGATTGGACAAAAATAGCCTCGGTATTTCAGGAGTTTTACGACCTTAACAAAGCAGGAGCTAATTACGAACTCTATGCAATACTGGATGATGAAGACAACGACTGGCCTGATGAGCCTAAGATATTATTATCTGATGTAGCCAAAATTCTTCTGTGGAGCAGAAGAAAACAGTGGAAAGATAAGATATTGAAGGCAGTAGCATAAGCATGCCCGTATTAGACTGGATCGGTAAAAAACAGGTTATAAATCACGACAAGGAAGTCCCTTTCAGGCCTTTAAAGAGGGTTGAATCTCTTTCGGTCGGCGAGAGCGAAAATCTTATCATCAAGGGCGACAACCTTGAGGCGCTGAAAGCGCTCCTGCCCTATTACTACAATAAGGTCAAGTGCATCTACATAGACCCGCCTTATAACACCGGCAATGAAAACTGGATTTACAACGACAAGGTAGACTCACCCGAGATCAGGAAATGGCTCGGCAGGGTCGTGGGCAGCGAAGGCGTGGGAAAAGATTACAAGGGTCTTGTCATGTGGTTTGTGCCATCAGACGCAATCAGAACGCAAACCCTTAATGCCTTGAAAGACAAGACGCATCCATACAGATTTGCCATAGATGAATATTTTGACAACAAAGTTGTTGTTCTTGATAACAAAGAGGCTCTTTCAGTCAAGGCCGCTGACATAAAAGACAATGTTTGCATAATTGTTTCAACCCTTGCTGCATTTAAGCGGGAGGATACGGAAGGGTTAAAGGCTTATGAAGACAACGGAAGCCTTATACAGCACTTTGAATATCTTAATGCCGAAGAAAAAGAGAATATTACAAAATCCCTTTTTGAAGTGATAAGAATGAATAATCCTCTTATCATTATTGACGAGGGGCATAATGCGAAGACATGGTTGTCTCTTGACCTCATAACGCAGTTGAACCCCTGCTTTGTGCTTGAATTTACCGCCACACCGCTGACAGGAAAAAGCAATGTATTGATAGAGGTGCCTGCTTATGAGCTTAAAGAAGAGCAAATGGTAAAGCTGCCGATAAATCTAAAGAACGAAACACATTGGGAGACGACGCTTCAGGCTGCCAAAAATAAAAGGGATGAGATAGAAAAGATTGCAGGAGAAGCTGAAAAGGCGTCCGGAGAGTATATTCGTCCGATTGTACTTATTCAGGCGGAGCAGGAAAAAGAGAGCGACAGAAAAATCCACGTGCATCAAATCAAAGAGTATCTGATAAATGAACTAAAGATACCCGAAGACCATATTGCTATCAAGACAGGCAAGCAAGACGATATCGGAGATATTAACCTGTTCTCGCCGCTTTGCAGCATCAGATACATCATTACCAGAGATGCCATCAAAGAGGGATGGGACTGCTCCTTTGCCTATGTTCTTGCGTCGGTGTTTAATGTCGGCTCAAGCATTTCGGTTGAACAGTTGATTGGCAGGATATTGAGACTTCCTAATGCCAAGAAAAAGTCTGAGAATGAACTAAACGAATCGTATGTATTCACCTCCGCAGAGCGTTTTCAGAAGGCAGCGGATGCCGTAATAAAGGGAATGGTTGAAAACGGCTATTCCGAAAGGGATATTAACACCCAAGGCAAGCAGCCGGAACCGATAAGCGTAAAAGCAAGGCTGTCGGGAATAAAGATACCATATCTTTCACTTAAAGATGACGCAGGTAAAATAAAAAAACTTTCGTATAAGAATACCCTTATCGGCAACAGCTTTAGCCTGAGCAGTTATTCTTTCCATGACAGTGAAATAGCAAATCTTGAGGCAAAAGGAATCAGGATCGATATAAATAAAGAGGGTGACATAACCAAAGAGGCTGTAAAAGTATCGGAAGAATCAGACCCTTATACGGTAGAGGATGAAAGCAGCCTTATAAAATGGCTTTTGACGAGAATAAAGTTTGACTTTATTCCTGCAATTGAAGTCCGCGATTACATAAAAAGAACGGTCGGAGATTTAGCGTCAAAATATTCTATCGCAGAACTCTTTCAGCTTAAATTCTCTCTAAGAGACAAGATAATTCTGAGCATTGAAAATCATCTTAACGCCTATGCAAAAGCTCGCTTTGATAGACTGTTTGCAGACAATAGATTTGTTATTGATTTAAAACAGGCATATACGATACCGGACGCTTTAGAGATTTATAATCCGCATCAGGAAGCCTTCCAAAAAAGCATTTTTGAAAAGACCGGAAGATTAAATGATGAGGAATACAGGTTGGCAAAGGCGATCGACGATTTAAGCAATGTGAAATGGTGGTTCAGGAATTTAGACAGGGGCGGATTTTATATTCAGGGCTACCTGCCGCATGCCTTTAATCCGGACTTTATTTTAGAGACAAAGTCGGGAATAGTTGTAGCTCTCGAATATAAGGGAGAACACCTTGCGGATCGCTACTATAAGGAAGATATAGGCAACTTATGGGGCGGACTGAACGATAAGTATAAGTTTATGGTGGTGACAAAAAAGCGATATTGAAGGTAAGATAAATAAGATAAAAGAATTTTGAGGCATGAATGATTTCGGATGAACATATAAAGTTATTAAAAAATTACTTCCAAAACCGCCATGATGTCGCCTTTGCCTTTTTATTCGGCTCGCAGGCAAAAGGAAAAGCGACAAAAATATCCGATGTTGATATTGCTGTATACTTCTATCCTGCAAAAAGGCACCCTGTAGAGTATGAAGAAGAAGTGTTTTATAATGGTGAAGATGAAATATGGACTGATGTTGAGAGGATTTTGAGAAAGAATGTGGAGTTGCTCGTCTTAAACAGAGTTCCATGCAGTATTGCAGCCAGTGCAATAAGGGGAATACCTCTTGCGATAAATGATTGGGGTTTGTATCTCGATTTCATGGAAGTTGTGACAACAGAAGCAGAGGATTTCTGGGAGATGGTAATTACAGATTTTCGTGAGAGAAGAAGGTATGAAAAGGGAGATAAAGCAAAAGCTGCTGAAACACATTAATTTTCTGGAGAATGAACTGAGCTATTACCCAAAATTCAGACAACTGACAGAGCCAGTTTTTCGTGAAGACGATGATAAGAGGAGAAGCGTTGAGCGATGGGTTGAAAATATAATAAATTCATTAGTAGATATATCCAAAAATATATTGACTTTAGAAAATATAAGACTGCCTGACACTTATAAAGATATTGTTTTATCCATATCTATTGTTAAAGAACTAAACATTAATAATGCAGAATCCCTTGCCAGATGGGTAAGGTTAAGAAACATTGTTGCGCATGAATATCTTGATATTCGCTGGTCATCCATTAATAAGTTCGTTTCAGAAACAGAGCCTTTATTTAAAGGCTTTCTGGAGAAAGTTAAAGACTATCTCGATAAAATAACAGAGTCCGAAGCTCAATAAATGTTTCGACCTGCCGATACAATCACCGCATTATTCAGTTTTTTGCTTTTAGTTCTTGCTGTATTTTTTTATAGCAAAATCCCTTCTGCGCCTTATCTAATTCTCATATATGCATCGCTGATATTTTTTCAGTTGATACTTGTTTATCTGAGCAGGCTTAACTCATTTCTTGCATTGACGAGGGATATCATATTCCCTGTCATCAGCGTGCTTATTATCTTTGACAGCCTTGGTTTGATTGTTCATAACATCAATCCACAGGATATTGACTATCTCCTCATAAGGATTGATTATGTTGTCTTCGGCTGCTACCCCACCATTTTTATGGAAAGGATTATGAACCCATTTCTGACCGACATTCTGCAGGTTGCCTATTCAACATATTACTTTCTGCCCGTAATACTTGGCGTTGTGCTGAAAATAAAAAAGAAAAATGAGGAGTTTGAAAAATCATTATTTTTAATACTCCTCTGTTTCTATCTCTCCTATGTGGGCTATATACTCTTTCCAGCCCTCGGCCCGAGGTATGCGATGGAGCATTTGCATGATAAAACACTCGGCGGTTTCCTTGTATCCAAACCCATTCAGGATATATTGAATCTCCTTGAAGGGGTTAAGAGGGATGCATTTCCAAGCGGACATACCGGTGTTGCACTTACAGTCCTGCTTTTGGCATATAGATACGCGAGAGGACTCTTCTGGATAATGCTGACCCCTGTTGCTCTTCTAATTTTTGCGACAGTGTATTTAAGGTACCACTATGCAGTGGATGTGATTGGAGGCGTACTGGTGACTATTGTCACAATAGCCATTGGTGAAGTATACTATAAATTCTACAAAAGAGATGGATTTACCGCACACTAAGGTCAAAGACGGCATAATTATTCAGGTGAAGGTTATCCCGCGTTCATCAAAGAAAGAGATTGCCGGAGTTGAAGGCAATACTATAAAGATTAAACTCACGGCGCCGCCTGTAGAAGACGCTGCCAATGAGCAGCTTATAGAGCTTTTGTCAGAGACATTGAGCATCAAAAAGGGCAATATCGAGATAGTGAAGGGTGATTCTTCCAGATATAAGACCGTGAAAATAAAAGGAGTCAATCTGTAATGCAGAGCATGACAGGCTTTGGTGCAGCAGAAAGAGACGGATTCAAGGTGGAGGTGCGCTCTTTAAATCACAGGTATCTCGAGATTTCTGTCAGGATGCCTTCTGTTTTGATGGAGCATGAGATACCCGTCAGGAATATTATTAAGGGAAGGTTTGCGAGGGGCAAATTTGATGTTAATATATCATTTGCAGACAAAAGGCAGATGAAAATGGGGGTTAATAGAGAGCTTGCAAAAGGTATTTACGATGCTTTTTCTGATTTGCAGAAGGAGTTGACTCTGCCAGGCTCTCTGACTATAGACTTCTTTTCAGGCTATAGAGAACTTCTAATGGCAGAAGAGCCGGAATACGATACGGATGCTCTGTATAATGCCCTCAATGATGCTGTATCAAAGGTTGAGGAGATGAGGAGGACAGAGGGAGATGCTTTGAAAAAAGAGATGGAATCCAGCCTGAAAAGGCTTACAGATATGCGCAATGAGATAGAAGGGCTTTCGCACGGGCTGGTAGCACACTACAGAGAGACTCTTTCGAAAAGGATAGCAGAACTCGTTTCAAACTTATCCATAGACGAGACAAGGCTTGCACAGGAAGTCGCCATAATGGCGCAAAAAAGCGATATTGCAGAAGAGCTGGCGAGATTCAGAAGCCATGTGCAGCAGTTTCTGTCTGCCCTGTCCAATGGAGATGTCATTGGCAGGAAGCTCGACTTCCTTTTGCAGGAGATGAACAGGGAGACAAACACAGTTGCATCAAAGATGGACGATGTGAGGATTATAAATCTGTCCATAGAGATAAAGACAGAGATAGAAAAACTCAGGGAGCAGGTTCAGAATATTCAGTAGGGCAATGAAGAATTTTCTTGCGAATATAGGTTTCGGCAACGTGGTGTCTGCAGGCAGGGTGGTGGCTGTTGTAAACCCGGGCTCGTCTCCTATCAAGAAACTAAGAGAAGAGGCCAGGGAGAGGGGCAAGCTCATCGATGCCACCGAGGGCAAGAAAATACGCTCCATAATAATCACCGACAGCGATCATATTATACTTTCTGCAATTCAGGTGGAGACAATAGTTCAGCGGATTTCGGGTCAGAAACCCTCTGTTGATGGATTATGAACATCTGTCGAAATTTGAAAAAGGGATTAGGGCATATGAGACAAAAAAGAGGCAGCCTTTTTGTAATATCCGCCCCGTCAGGTGCGGGGAAGACGACATTGTGTCAGAAGCTGAGGGAAGTTGTTCCTGATGTAAAGTTTTCCGTATCCTACACTACTCGCAAACCGCGTGCAGGGGAGGTGGACGGCGTTCATTATTCCTTTGTGGACGAGGATGAATTCCGTGCAATGATAGCAGAGGGAGAGTTTGTGGAATGGGCCCAGGTGCACGGCAATTTTTACGGCACATCGAAGAGAAGAATTGAGGATATGATAAATGAAGGTTTTGACGTGATGCTGGATATAGATGTTCAGGGAGGACGGCAGATAAAGGAGCATTTCCCCGACAGCGTCCTGATTTTTGTCCTGCCGCCGTCAATGGATGAGCTTAAAAAGAGGCTTACAGGCAGGATGAGCGACGCTGAAGATGTGATTAAGAAAAGGCTTAAGAATGCAATAGACGAGATAAGGGAGTATAAAAATTACGATTATGTTATCATAAATGATGTCTTTGATGATGCCCTTGAGGATATGGTTGCAATAATCATCGCCGAGCGGATCAGGACGTCAAAGATAGAAGAAGGCTGGATAATAGAAAATTTTATAAAGGAGGAGTAGTATGGATATAATATCCCTTCCGGTGGATTATGACAAAAAGAAAATAGAGAGCAGATACAGGCTTGTGGCCATTGCCGCGCAGAGGGCACGGGAGCTCTCGTTGGGCGCAACCCAGAAGATACAGACAAAGGCAAAAAAGGTGACCACAACCGCCTTATTGGAAGCCATTTCAGGCAACATAGAGTTTATCACAGGAGAAGAGGCGGTTATCGCACGTGAAAAGGCAGAAAAGATCGATTACAAGAAGCTCATCGAAGAGAAGAGGAAGCCCATAGAGGACCTCTCGGAGCTTGAAAAGGACCTCAAGGTTTATCTCCATGAAAAGGAAGCAACCGAGAAGGCACTGGAAGAGCTTTTTGCCGAGGCCGAAGAGGGCGAGGGAGCAGAAGAGTCCGAAGAGTAGAGCGGGAGCAATGTGTTAAAGGACAGGTCTATACTTTTAGGCATTACAGGAAGTGTAGCTGCATACAAGGCGATTGAACTGATTAAGGGTTTGAGACAGGAAGGGGCCTCTGTTAAGGTTATCATGACAGAGGCCTCGAAACATTTTACCACCCCGTTATCCATAGAATTGGCATCCGGCAACAGCGTCTATAACGACATGTTCGATTCGCCGCTGTCCCATGTGAGTCTTCCTGCTGATGCCGATCTGTTTGTTGTCGCGCCTGCAACAGCAAATATAATCGGCAAATATGCAAACGGCATTGCAGATGACCTTCTCAGCACTGCACTGCTGGCCTTTAAAGGCACGATAATCATGGCGCCTGCCATGAACTGGAGAATGTATGAAAATCCGGTCTTCCAGAAAAACCTCCAGTATCTTGTTTCGCTGGGCATCAAGACCGTGGGGCCTGAAAGGGGAAGCCTTGCCTGCGGAGAGGAGGGCATTGGCAGAATGGCTGACATCGAGAAGATCATGGAAACAGTCAGGACTGCTTTTTCAACACAGGATCTGACAGGAGAAAATATCCTTGTCACAGCAGGTCCAACAAGGGAGTACATCGATCCCATAAGATATATATCCAATAGATCATCAGGCAAAATGGGATATGCCATTGCAAAAATTGCCAAACGGAGGGGGGCAGACGTCACGCTTATAAGCGGCCCTGTATCAATAAAGCCTCCCGAAGGCATTGAGGTTATAAATGTCGAGACAGCCGGCGAGATGCATGCTGCTGTAATGGACAATGTATCCATGTCCTCCATATTCATCATGGCTGCTGCAGTTGCCGATTTTATGCCTTCAGAGACAAAGGGCAGCAAGATCGATAAAAAGGAAAGGTTTTCATTAAATCTTGTGAAGACTGCAGATATACTTGAAGAAGCAGGGCGGTTTAAGAACAAGCCCTTTATTGTCGGGTTTGCAGCAGAAACAGGGCAGAGGCTCGACAGGGCAAGAAGAAAGCTTATTGATAAGGATATAGACATGATTGTCTTTAACGATGTGTCAAAGGCGGGATCTGGATTCGATGTGGATACAAGCGAGGTTGTTATTATCGACAGGAAGGTCGAGAAAAGGCTTCCCCTGATGTCCAAGGATGATGTTGCTATGGCCCTGTTTGACAGGATAAAGGAATTGAAAGATAATGGAACAGCGGAGTAATGGAAGATAGCATCTACATAAAGAGGCTTAAAGAGAGATTGAGACAGAATCGCGATTCAAAGGTCTTCTTATCCCTTGCCGAGGAACTGAGAAAGAAAGACAAGATGGATGAGGCAATAGCTGTACTTATTGATGGAATAAAGAGACATCCTGATTTCATCGCTGCAAGGCTTACCCTCGGGAGATGGTATCTTTTTAGCGGTATGCTTTCAGAGGCGCAAAAGGAGTACTCAGAAGTCATTAAACAGTCTCCTGACAATATTTTTGCCCGCAAGGGGCTCGATGAGGCAAATAAAGGACTCGGAATTGTTGAAGAGGTTATTCCACTGTCTCTGCATAAAAACAGAGAGGCAGTTATAGACCGTTTGAATAAGTTTCTGGAAGAAATAAAAATCCGTTTTGTGACATCATCATCTCTGACGCATAAGGATAAAGATGCTGTCGTGAATCGTCTGGACAGGCTCTTGAGTGCCATAAAAATACATTTTGCTCCATCATCGGGAAACCCCCTTTAATCTTTTCGGGAACTTTAATGATACAGTCGAGAAAAAAAGACATTCAGCGGATTCTCGGATTGAAAGGGCTTGATGCTTTTTTAATCACCAATATGAAAAATATCCGCTATCTGACAGGGTTTACAGGCTCCTCGGGGTTTGCTATTATTACCCGTGACAGGGGCTTGTTCTTTACAGATTTCAGATACCAGGAGCAGTCTAAGAAAGAGATCAAAGACTTTGAGATAGCTATAGAAAAAGGCAAAAGGATAAAACTTATACGGAGTTTTGTTAAGAAGCTGGGTATTAAAAAACTCGGTTTCGAAAAGTCCATATCTTACGAGTTCTATGAATTACTGAAAGGAGTGCCTGCAGCGCTGCTTCCACAGAAGAACCTCGTTGAGGATATGAGGAAGATAAAGAGCGAGGAAGAGATTGGCAGCATAAAGGAGGCGGTGAGAAGGGCAGAGGGGGCATTCCTGAAAATTAAGCCAAGGATAAAGCCTGGAGCTAAAGAGAGGGAGATTGCACTGAGGCTCGAGGAGCAACTGAAAAAGGCAGGATGCGGGAACATTCCATTTGATATAATAGTAGCTTCCGGGAAAAACTCATCCATGCCCCACGCACGACCAACGGAAAAGAAGATAGAAAAGGGAGATTTTGTTATAATTGACTGGGGCGGGGAGGCTAACGGTTATTGTTCGGATATGACCAGGACGCTCCTTATGAATTGCAAAGACCTTGATAAAAAAATAAGGGTCTACAATACAGTTAACTACGCCCGGCAAAAGGCGATTAAATCCATAAGAGAAGGTCTGAAGACACAGGAGACCGACAGCACTGCTAGAAATGCTATCAAAAAGGCTGGATACGGGGAGTTCTTCGGTCACGGTACAGGACATGGCGTAGGACTTGATGTCCACGAATATCCCCATGTATCATGGAATAAAGGCGAAAAGATCCGCAATAATATGGTCTTTACCGTTGAGCCGGGAATATACATCCCTGAATTGGGCGGCGTTAGAATAGAGGACATGGTTTTAGTGAGAAACGGAAAGGCCGAACTCTTAACCGGTCTCAGCAGGGAGCTTGAGATTGTTAAATAGTAAATGAGCTAATGTGTATATGAGTATATGGGTGAGATGTTTTCCCAGCATTAACTCTTTTGCTCATTAACCCATTTACTTAAATAGGAGGTGCACTATTGATTACAGCAGGTGATTTTAAGAGAGGGACAAAGATCGAATACAAGGGAGAGCCGTTCGAGGTGGTGGAATTCCAGCATGTCAAGATGCAGCAGAGGTTGCCTATTGTCAGGACAAAGATAAAGAACTTAAAGACAGGAAGAGTGCTCGAGGAGAACTTCCCGGCAGGCGGCAAGTTCGAACCGGCAAAGCTCGAAGAAAAGGATATGCAATATTTATATGTTGACGGAGACCATCACTATTTTATGGATATGGAGACATACGAGCAGATGCCGCTGACAGCCGCACAGCTCGGCGATGCAAAGAAGTTTATCAAGGAGAACATGACGGTAAAGATCCTTTATTACAAAGGAGACCCTATAAGCGTAGAGCCTCCGATGTTCGTTGAGCTTGCAGTTGCCGATACAGAGCCTGCTTTTAAGGGAGACACGGCATCTGGAGGGAGCAAGCCTGCAAAGCTGGAGACAGGCGCGGTCGTTAAAGTGCCTTTTCATATACAGATAGGGGATGTGCTGAAGATCGATACCAGGACGTCGGAGTATATAGAGAAAGTGAAGTAGGGAGGCCATGATGGAACTCGAAGATTTAAAGGAGTTGATGGGGCTTTTAAAAGATACGGATGTGACCGAACTGCAGATAGAAAAGGATGGGGTTAAGGTCAAGATTAAGCGCGAGAAGTTCTTTGGTCATTTAGAGCTTCCGCCGATTATGCATGAGAAACGGGAGATTAAAAAAGAAGAGGTGGCAGTAGAAACAGAAGCAGAAGGCAGGCTACTGACAGTTACCTCTCCTATCGTGGGCACATTCTACAGGTCGCCGTCTCCTGACGCAGAGCCATTTGTTGATGTGGGTGCACGGGTAAAGAAGGGGCAGGTTCTATGCATAATAGAGTCAATGAAGCTTATGAACGAGATAGAGAGCGAGGTTGACGGCGTGGTTGTGAGGATGCTCGTGGACAACGGACATCCCGTGGAATACGGAGAACCTCTCTTTCTGGTAGAGCCCATAGGTTAGGCGGCAAATAAGATAGGAGAATCATGAAACTCTTTAAGAAGATACTCATCGCAAACAGAGGCGAGATAGCTGTAAGGATTATCAGGGCGTGTAAGGAACTCGGCATCAGGACTGTTGCAATATTCTCCGATATAGAAAGGGAATCTCTCCATGTCAGGCTCGCCGATGAATCTATATGCGTCGGCCCTGCGAACTCCAGACACAGTTATCTCAATATACCCGCAATACTCAGTGCAGCCGAGGTGACCGATTCCGAGGCGATTCATCCTGGATACGGCTTTCTATCGGAAAATCCTCAATTTGCCGAGGCATGCGCCACATCGGGGATAACATTCATAGGCCCGACCCCTGAAAATATCAGGATCGGCGGAGACAAGGCAAAGGCCAGACAGGTTTTGAAGAGGCAAGGCATCCCTGTTGTTCCGGGCAGCGATGGCCCTGTCCCATCAGAAGAAGCAGCCATAAAGATAGCCCAGAAGATAGGATTCCCTGTGATAATAAAGGCATCTGCAGGCGGCGGAGGCCGGGGCATGAGAATAGTCAGGGAAGAGCAGGAGCTTTCCCATGCATTCCATATGGCTCAAAGGGAGTCGCTTGCTGCCTTCGGAAGCAGCGAGATATATGTGGAAAAATATCTCCCTTCCATAAGGCATATAGAGGTTCAGATAATCTCTGACGGTAAAAATGTCGTACACCTCGGAGAGCGCGACTGCTCCATACAGAGGAGGCATCGGAAGCTTATAGAAGAGGCTCCGTCAACCATCGCAACAGCAAAATTCCGCAAAAAAATAGGCGAGCTTGCTGTAAGGGCTGCAAAGGCGATGAAATACCACAACGTCGGAACAATAGAGTTTATTGTTGACCAGGAACAGAATGTATACTTCATAGAGGTAAACACGAGGGTGCAGGTAGAGCATCCTGTTACAGAAGAGATTACAGGAGTGGATATCATAAAGGAGCAGATACGCATAGCAGCAGGATTCCCGTTGTCTTACAGACAGAACCAGATCAAACCATCTGGCTGTTCTATAGAGTGCAGGATAAATGCAGAGGACCCCGAGAAGTTTATTCCGTGTCCTGGCAGACTGACATTATTTTCCCCGCCCGGTGGCCCCGGTGTAAGAGTGGATACCGCTGCATACACAGGCTGGGTCGTGCCTCCGCAGTATGACTCGATGATAGCGAAGCTGATAGTCTACGGCAAAAACCGGGAAGAGGCCATTGCAAAGATGAAGCGGGCCTTGGATGAATTTCTCATTGAAGGGATAAAGACCACAATCCCCTTCCATAGAAAGGTATTAAATCATCCTGATTTCATAAAAGGCAATTTCAGCACGGACTTTATAGACAGGATGAACAATGGCAATAATGGCAGTAACGGACATAAATCCGCAGAGGCCGTCGCCAATAAGGATGAATCTTAAAGACCGCATTTGTTTCATAACGGACGGCAGTGATGAAGAAGCGGTCTTAACAATTCTAAAATCAGGCATACGGTGGATTCAATACAGGGGAAAAGGCAAGACTAAAAAAGAGATGTTCAATAAGGCATCGAGGCTCAGGGAAATCACAAAAGATTTCAATGCGTGTTTTATCATAAATGATTATGCAGATATTGCCCTTGCTGTTGATGCAGACGGTGTGCATTTGGGACAGGAAGACCTCCCTCTAAAAGAGGCGAGAAAGATCTTGGGCAATAAGATTATCGGCATATCCACGCACAATCTCCAAGAGGCAATAGATGCAGAAAAGGGCGGGGCTGATTATATCGGCTTCGGCTCCATCTTCCCCACAACAACAAAGGATGATGCAGTTGTACAAGGTCTTGATGCCTTAAGAAAGGTGAAGGGTTCTGTTAATATCCCTGTGGTTGCCATAGGTGGCATAAATACGGATAATGTGAGATCTGTCTTTGATGCAGGATGCGATGGAGTGGCTGTATCTGCAGGACTTTCAAGGGGAGACATGATGGAGAATGTAAGGAAGTTTTTATGCGTTATAGAGGAGGTTGGAAAATGAGAAGGTCTTTGGTTTTCTTTGTGGCTATTCTTTTGACGGCATTATTTTTTTCCGGCTGTAAGAAGAAGGAGGATGTTATAAAGATAGGCATTGCAGGGCCCATGACAGGCGCTCAGGCCAAGATGGGTACGGACTTCAGAAACGGAGTCACCATTGCAGTAGATGAATGGAACAGCAAGGGAGGCGTCCTTGGAAAGAAGATTGAAATAGTAAACGGCGATGATCAGGCTGATCCAAAGCAGGCTGTTGCAGTGGCAAACAAGCTGGTCAATGAAGGAGTGGCGGGTATAATAGGCCATTTTAATTCGAGCTGCTCAATCCCTGCATCAGATGTCTATAACCGTGCCGGCATTCCCATGATAACACCAGCTTCCACAAACCCCCAGCTTACCGAGAGGGGATACAGGGGAGTATTCAGGGTTTGCGGAAGGGATGACCAGCAGGGCAAGGTGGCTGCCGAGTTTATAATAAATAAACTCAAGATTAAAAGGGTTGCCATAATCCATGACAAGACCACCTATGGTCAGGGTCTGGCGGACGAGTTCAAGAAGAATCTCGGCAGTGCTGCAGAGGTTGTTTATTATGGAGGCATAACGCAGGGCGACAAGGATTTCAAGACAGTTCTTACATCCATAAAAGAGAAGAAGCCCGAGATAATTTATTTCGGCGGCATATATCCTGAGACAGGGCTACTTGTAAAGCAGTCCCGCGAAATCAGCTTGAATGTGCCGTTCATGAGCGGTGACGGAAGCATAGACCCCAAATTTGTCGAGATCGCAGGGGAAAAGGCTGCTGAGGGGACTTATCTCACATTCAGCCCTGACCCAAAGAATATTCCTGCTGCAAAGGGTTTTATGGAGAAGTATAATGCAAAATTCGGAGAGATCGGCCCATACTCTATTTATGCCTACGATGCTATAAATATATTGCTCGCCGCAATAAAAGAGGCGGGGACAACAGATGGGAAGGCCGTTATCGAGAAATTGCATTCAATGGAGTTTTCAGGCGCACTCGGGAAGATAAGGTTCACAGAAAAGGGAGATGTGACAGACTCGCCTTATGTTATCTGGATTACAAAGAACGGAAAATTCGAGGAATACTGGAAGCCGTGAAAATTTGACTTTGCATTCGAAGAAAAATTATAATTTCCTTTCAATAATTTTTTGGAGGTTTGAGAGATGGGAACATACACAACGTATCATCCACATAAAGGCAGAAGGAAAAGGACCCACGGCTTCCTTACACGCATGAGCACAAACGGCGGAAGGAAGGTTGTGAAAAACAGAAGGGCAAAGGGAAGGAAGCGCTTAGCAGGTTAAGAGGATTTTTATTTTGAAGACCCTGATAACCGCCCTGATAAGGCTTTACCGATACATGATTTCACCCCTGCTGCCTAATAGCTGCAGGTTTACGCCTTCATGCTCCGAGTATTCGCTTGAGGCTGTAAGCAAGCACGGTGCTTTAAAGGGCAGCTATCTTTCATTCAAAAGGATATTGAAATGCCATCCTTTCCATCCCGGCGGATACGACCCGGTGAAATGAGTTTAAAGAGTTAGGAGTCAAGAGTTTAGACATGGATAAAAAAATGCTGCTGGCCATAATCCTCTCTATCGCAATACTGATAACCTATCAGTACTTCTTTGTAAAGCCTGTGCCGCAACCTGTGCCTCAGGAAAAGACCGCTCAAGAAACGGTTAAAGAAGAAACTAAAACAACCGAGGCAGCTCCAATGCCTAAGACAGAGGTTTCGGTAACTGAAAAAGAGGTCAGGGTTGAAAGCGATCTCTATACCGCTGTTCTTACATCTAAGGGCGGCACTATAAAGGGCATCGAACTCAAGAAATATAAAGACAAAAGCGGCAGGCCCATTATTTTAAAGGGCGATGATGTATTGCCGCCATTAGCCATAGGCGCTGATGAGGGATTTCAGTTTTCGAAGGTCAATTTTTCTTTTCAGGGCAGGGATATAAAACTCGGTCCTGAATTAAAAACAGCAACGCTTGTTTTCGAATATTCCTCCGAAGGGTATTCCATCCGCAGGACATACACATTTAAAAATAACGACTACGGCATCGATTTAAGGGATGAAGTGGGCGGATTAAACTCCTACTGGATAACCCTTGGCAAGGATTTCGGGATTCATGAGAAAGACGAATCCGTTCATTTCGGACCTGTTGTTCTGAAGGATGCGGACAGGATGGAGTTTGTGGCCAAAAAGCTCACAGAGCCAAAGAATTTCAAAGAGGGTGTAAAGTGGATTGCACAGGAGGATAAATATTTCTTCTCATCCATTGTGCCTAAAGTGCAAATAGAGGACTCAAAGGTCTGGAGCAAAAATGGAGACGCATTGGCGGCTCTCAAGCTGCCTGCGGGTGTCAGCAATTATTTTATATATGCAGGACCAAAGGAGTACGACACACTCAAGAAATACGGTGTTGGTCTTGAGCATATAGTGGATTTCGGCTTCTTCTCCATACTGGCAAGGCCTTTGTTCTGGCTGATGAAGGTTTTCTATGATATATTCCCAAATTACGGCGTTGCGATTATAATCCTCACCATAATCGTCAGGATTCCCTTTATCCCTCTCATCAATAAGGGACAGAAGTCAATGAAAAAGCTTCAGGACATCCAGCCCAGGATGGCTGAGATAAAAGAGAAATATAAGAAAGACCCCCAAAAGATGCAGAAGGAGATCATGGAGCTTTACAAAAAGCATAAGGTAAACCCAATGGGAGGCTGTTTGCCCATGCTTCTTCAGATACCTGTATTCTTTGCCCTTTATAAAGTGCTTTTGATCGCCATAGAACTCAGGGGTGCGCCTTTCATGTTGTGGATAAAAGACCTGTCTGTAAAAGACCCGTATTATATATTGCCTATAATCATGGGTGCGACGATGGTAATCCAGCAGAAGATGACGCCTTCGACAATGGATCCCACACAGCAGAAGATCATGATGATAATGCCCATAGTCTTTACACTTATGTTTTTAACTTTCCCTTCAGGACTTGTCCTGTACTGGCTCGTGAACAATGTCCTGAGCATTGCCCAGCAGTGGCATATGAACAAGAAGCTTGCAAAACAGCCCGCCTCTTAATCCGTATTGTTCATAAATCCCATCGATAAGGATAAGTCTCTTCCGTTCAGGAGCTATATTTTAACAGTTCTAATGCTTCTTTCGCTCCAGTCGCAAAACTCGCTTCGCTCAGACAAATGATACCTGCGGTTTTAAGCAAGTCCTCCATCAGCATAACCGGCAACTTCAGC